>WHST01000007.1 GCA_009379955.1 Streptosporangiales bacterium
CTGGCAACACGGTGCACTCCCCAGCGGCTCGACGACGGGAGCCGTGTGACGCGAGAGTGTCACGCACGGTTCTACGAGCGGCGGCGGGTGCAACTCCCGCCGCCGACTCACCACCGGCTCAAGGACGAGAACACCGGCTGGCGACTGAAGGCCCACCCCGACGGATCCGTCACCTGGACCTCACCCGCGGGCCGCGAGTACACCGAACATCCCCACGACTACGGCGACGCTGAGGCAGGACACTAGGCTGCCGGGGTGACCCTGCCCGCCCTCCGCCATGTCTTCGCGATCCCCATGCGGGAGCGGTTCCGCGGCACCGAGGTCCGCGAGGGCGTGCTGCTGCGCGGCCCTTCGGGGTGGGCCGAGTTCTCGCCGTTCGCCGACTACACGTCCCGCGAGTGCGTGCCGTGGCTCGCCGCCGCGCGGGAGGCCGCGTTCGGCACGTGGCCGGCGGCCGTTCGCATGCATGTGCCGGTGAACTGCACCGTGCCCGCGGTCGGGCCGGAACGTGCGGCTGAGCTGGTCAAGGCGAGCAACGGGTGTACGACGGCGAAGGTCAAGGTCGCTGAGCGGGGTCAGGATGTGCGTGACGACCTGGCGAGGGTCGAGGCGGTGCGCGATGCGCTTGGTCCCGGTGGTCGGGTGCGGGTCGACGCGAACGGTGCCTGGGACGTCGACACGGCGGTCTCGATGATCCGTCGGCTCGATGCCGCTGCGGGTGGCCTGGAGTACGTCGAGCAGCCGTGCGCGGCCGTGGAGGATCTCGCGCTCGTCCGGCGGCGGGTGGACGTGCGGGTCGCGGCGGACGAGTCGATCCGGCGGGCGGCGGATCCGTACCGGGTGGCGGCGCTCGACGCCGCGGACATCGCGGTGCTCAAGGTGCAACCTGTCGGTGGGGTGGCGGCGTGCCTGCGGATCGCGGAGGACATCGGTCTGCCCGTCGTGGTGTCGAGTGCGGTGGAGACGAGCGTGGGGCTCGCGGCGGGCGTCGCGCTGGCCGCGGCGCTGCCCGAGCTGCCGTACGCGTGTGGGCTCGGCACTGTGCCATTGCTCACGCGGGATGTCGTCGATCACTCGCTGTCGCCGATCAACGGTCGGATCCGCGTGGATCGGCCGGAACCTGCCGCCGAACGGCTGACCGCGTGCCGTCCCGACGACGCGACCGTGCGACGCTGGGAGGAGAGAATGTCGGCCGTAGAGGGTGTCTTCGAGGAGTCGTGACGACAGGAGTGTGCCGCCGGTGAATCCGTCGAGCGCGTTCGGACGCGTGTTCGTGGACGAGCTCGTTCGTGGTGGTGTCCGTGAGGCCGTGCTGTCGCCCGGTTCCCGCTCCGCGCCGCTGGCCCTCGTACTCGCCGGGGACGACCGCGTCCGGCTGCACGTGCGGTACGACGAGCGGTCGGCGGCGTACCTCGCGCTCGGTCTGGCGAAGGTGTCGCGGCGTCCCGTCCCGGTGCTGTGCACGTCGGGGACGGCGGTGGCGTCGCTGCACCCGGCGATGCGGGAGGCGTCGCACGCCCGCGTGCCGCTCGTCGCGCTTACCGCGGACCGGCCGCCCGAGATGCAGGCGACGGGCGCCAACCAGACGACCGACCAGGTCGGGATCTTCGGCTCGGCGGCGCGCTGGGCGTTCGACATCGGCGTGCCCGAGCGGCGTGCCGGGGCGGTCGCGCACTGGCGGTCGGTCGCCGCGCGGGTCTGCGCCGTCGCGGTCGACCCGGCGAACGCCGGGCCCGTGCACGTCAACCTGCCGTTGCGCGAGCCGCTCGTGCCCGACGGCGACGACGACTGGATCGAGCCGCTCGACGGGCGTCCGGCCGGCGCGCCGTGGGTGGTCGTCGAGCACCCACGAGCGTCGGCGAGCGTGCTCGCCGACGCTCCGGAACGCGGGGCCGTCGTCGTCGGCGAGGGCTGCGTCGCCCCCGCCGCCGCGGCCCGGCTCGCCGCCGACCTCGCGTGGCCACTGCTGTCCGAGCCGACCGGCGACGCGCGCGTGGGGGCCGAGGCGATCGGCACGTTCCCGCTGCTGCTCGCCGACGACGGCTTCGCCGCCGCGCACCGACCCGACATGATCGTCGTCGTGGGTGCGCCCGGCCTGAGCCGCAGCGTGCTCGCCTGGCTGCGCACGGCGCTCGACCACGTCGTGGTCGAGCCGGTGGCCGGCTTCGCCGACCCGACGCGCACGGCCACGCGCGTGCTGCCCGCGGTGCCCGTGGCCGCGGCACCGAGGCGTACGACGGCATGGCTGCGCTCGTGGCACGACGCCGACGCGGCGGCGCGAGCGGCGGTCGACGCCGTGCTCGACGAGACCGAGGAGCTCGCGGAGCCGCGGGTGGCGCGCGAGCTGATGGCCGCGATGCCCGAAGGCGCGCTGCTGTTCGCGGGCTCGAGCAGGCCGGGACGCGACATCGAGGCGTACGCGATCCCCCGCGCGGGCGTCCGGGTGGTAGGCAACCGCGGCCTCGCCGGCATCGACGGGTCCGTCTCGTCCGCCCTCGGCGCCGCGCTCGCCCACCAGCGCGAGGGCGGCGGTCACGCGTACGCCCTGATCGGCGACCTGGCCCTGCTGCACGACGTGAACGGGTTCGCCGTGCCCCTCGGCGAGCGTAGACCCGACCTCACCCTGGTCGTCGTCGACAACGACGGCGGCGGGATCTTCTCGATGCTCGAGCAGGAGGGCCAGCCCGGGTTCGAGCGGGTCTTCGGCACCCCTCACGACCTCGACCTGGCTTCGGTGCTCGCGGCGTACGGCGTCGCGGCCTCCGACGTCGCCAAGGCCGACGACCTGCGCACCGCGCTCGAGCCCGGTCGCGGCCTGCGCGCCGTGATCGTCCGCACCGACCGGGTGGAGAACGCCGCCGTGCACACCCGCCTCCAGACGTCGGTGACGGCGGCCCTCGCCGTCTAGGCCTGCGCGTCCCTCGCGCGGTCGTGCGCGAGCTTGCCGGCGACGGCGAGCAGGAGGGCCGTCAGTGCCATGAGTGCGACGAAGGTCGGCAGGGCCGCGTGGGCCTCCAGGCCCTCGTGTCCCAGGTAGCCGTCGGGCACCTCGACGAGCCGGTTCCAGACGGCGGCCACACCGGCGAGCACCGCAAGGATCGCCGCGGTGACGGAGGCGCTCGTCTGGAAGGAGAACACCGCGGCGGCCAGCGCGGGAAGAAGGAGAACCACGGCGCCGATCAGTACGACGCTGGGGGCCTCGTGGAACTTGAAGTCGTTCAGCGTCCAGGCGGTGAACTCGCCGTAGCTGCCCGGACCCGTGCCCCCGTCATCGTCCTGGTAGCTCAGCCACGGCAGCGCCATGGTGACCACGGCGGCGACGTAGCACGCGGCGGCGACCGCACGGCACAGCACGGCGTTGTGCGAGGCGACGTCCGGGCCGTGCAACCGCAGCACGTCCAGGGCCTCCTCCCTGGCGACCCGGCGCAGCGCGCGCGTCTCGTCGGTCCGCTGTCGTGGGTCGTCGGCTGCCATGCAGGTCCTCCGGTCGTCTCACCACCGGTGAGGTGGGCACCGGAGAGGCTACCGGGGGAGGATGGGCGGATGAGCGAATCGCAGGTGTCGGCCGTCTTCGTGTCTCCCGTCGGCAAGCTCGGCGTCACGGTCGACGATGCCGGCGTACGGCTGATCGACTTCCTCGGCCACCGGTCGGGGGCGCCGGTCGACGGCGAGATCGCCCACCCGTTGCTGCGTGACGTGCGCGACCAGCTCGCCGCGTACTTCGCCGAGGAGCTCACCGCGTTCGACCTGCCGCTGGCGATGCGCGGCTCGCCGTTCCAGCTGCGGGTGTGGGAGGCGCTGGTCGAGGTGCCGTACGGCTACACCTGGACGTACAAGGAGCTCGCGGAGCGCGTGGGCGGGTCGGCGAACCCGCGGTCGGTCGGCGGGGCGAACGGGCAGAACCCCGTGCCGATCGTGGTGCCGTGCCATCGGGTCGTCGGCGCGAACGGCACCCTCGTCGGGTACGGCGGCGGGCTCGACAACAAGCGGCACCTGCTCGAGCTCGAGGCGCGGGTGCGCATCGCGCACGAGTTCGCGCCGTGACGGCGGATCCGGCGCCGCCCGAGGTGCTCAGGCGCGCGGCGGGAGTGGCGGGCGGGGAGGTCGTCCTGCGGGTGCGCGGTGACGTCCACGAGCTCGTCGTCGACGGGGTGTTCGCGATGGACACCGTCGACACGTCCACCGAACGGCTGCTCGCGTCGGCGGCACTCGCCCGGCTCGACGGCACCGGCCTGCACGTGGTCGTCGGCGGACTCGGCCTCGGCTTCACCCTGCGCGCCCTGCTCGGAGAGGCGCGCGTCGCCCGCGTCGACGTCGTCGAGCTGGAGCCGGCACTCGTCGAGTGGCTGCGCGACGGCGTCGTGCCCGGTGCCGAGCGGGCGCTCGCCGACCCGCGGGTCCGTGTCCACGCCGGCGACGTCCGCGAGGTGGTGCCCACCCTGCCGCCCGGAGCGGTCGACGCCGTGCTGCTCGACGTCGACAACGGTCTCTCGTTCCTCGTGCACGGCGCCAACGCCTCGGTGTACGAGGAGCGCTTCCTGCGCACCTGCCTCGACCGGCTGCGACCGGGCGGCGTGCTCGCCGTCTGGTCGTCCGACGCGGAGCCCGCCCTGCACACCCGCCTGGCCGCGCTGGCCGGCGGGTGCGAGGAGCAGGAGCTCACCGTCGAGCGCGAGGGCAGGACCTTCGCCTACGCCCTCTACGTCGCGCGGGCCGCCGCCGCTACTTCGGCGCCTTCAGCTCGTCGAGCGCCTTGACCGCTCCGGGGTGTAGCTCGACGGGCGCGGTCTTGCGCGCGTTGTCGAGCGTGATCTGCTTCGCGGACGGGTGCACCTTCGCCAGGTCGGCGTTCTTGTCGAAGACCAGCTTGGTGATGGCGCAGGCGTTGGCCTCGGCGAAGTCGTCCTTCACGAGCAGCACGTTGGGCACGTTGATCGTCGGGACGTCCTCGTCGGTCTTGTAGGTGGCCTTCGGGATCGTCGCCTCCTCGTACGTCGTGCTGATCTCCTGCATCTTCGGCAGCTGCGGCGTGACGTCGACGAACTTCACCTTGTCGCCCTGCGACGTGACGAGGTCGGTGATGGCGGGTGTCGGCAGACCGCCGGACCAGAACAGGCCGTCGATCGAGCCGTCCTTCATGCCGTCGACCGTCTTCGTGAGGTCGAGCCGCTGCGCCTTGACGTCCTTCGCGGGGTCGAGCCCTGCCTGCTCGAGCAGGCGGTTCGCGATCACCTCGGTGCCAGACTTCGGCGAGCCGGTGGAGATCGTCTTGCCCTTCATGTCCTCGAGGGAGTCGATGCCGGCGTTCGCGTTGACGACGACGTGGGTGGTGTTGGGGTACAACCGGGTCAGTGCCCTGATCGGCTGCGGCCCGTCGAACGACTCCTTGCCCTCGACCGCGTCGGCCGCGGTGTCGGCCAGCGAGAACGCGACGTCGTACGTGCCGGACACGAGCTGCTCGATGTTCTGCACCGAGGCGCCGGTCTCGGCCGCTGTCGCGCGCAGCTCGGTGTTCTTGCTGATGACCTGGGCGAGACCGCCGCCGAGCACGTAGTAGACGCCGGTGGAGTTGCCGGTGGCGATGGTGATGGAGCCCTTGCCGGCCACGCAGGCATCGCCGCCGCCCCCCGCGGTGGGTTCGCGTTTGCCTCCGCACCCGGCGACCGTGACCGCCATGGCGACGGCGAGTGCCGGTGCGAGCAGTTTGATGAGCGATTTCCTCACGACGACGTCCTCTCAGCAACGAGACGGTGACGGAATCTTCGCACGAGGTGGACGAGGACCGCAGCCGCCACGAACCCGAAGCCGATGCCGATCGTGAGCGGCTGGAGGTAGAGCAGCAGCACGGCCCCAGGGATGCACAGGATGCGTTCGAGCCACGACGCAGGCCCGACGATCCATCCGCCCGTGACGATCGCCAGCGCTGCCACGGCACACGCCGCGACGAGCGTCGTCCAGAGCACGCCGAGCAGCGAGCCCTGGAACAGCAGGTGCGCCCCGTTGTCGGTGAGGACGAACGCCAGCGGGACGAGGAACGCGGGAAGGCTGTACTTGCAGGCCTGCCAGATCGTCTGCATCACCCGGCCGCCGGTGATGGCGGACGCCGCGACCGCGGCGAGCGCGGTCGGCGGCGAGACCTCGGACAGCACGGCGTAGTAGAAGATGAACATCGCGACCTCGGGCGGCGCGACGTTCAAGTCGAGGAGTGCCGGGCCGATGACGACCCAGCTGATGATGAACGACGCGGTCACGGGCACGGCGAGACCGAGCACGCCGACCGCGATCGCCGCCACGAGCGCGGTGAGGATCAGCACGCCGGTCGGGTCGTCGGTGATCGCGCGTGCGACGGAGACGAGCAGGTCGCTCAGCTCCTGCCCCAGGCCGGTCTTGGTGATGACCGACGTGATGATGCCGGCCGCCGCGCAGACCGCGACCACCGCGAGCACCGAGCGGACACCGGCGGACAGTGCCGTGTACAGGCCCTTGACGAAGCCGGTGAGCGAGGCGCCGAGTGGCAGCCGTTCGGCGTGCGGGTCGCGCGGGTCGCGGCGTGCGATGACGCGCTCGGCGAGGCCGAACAGGAGTGCCACGCCCGTCGCGTAGACGACGGCGCGGAACGGCGGGATGTCGAGCGCGAGGAACACGACGATGATGGCGAGGGAGAGGAAGTGGTAACCGAAGCGCAGCAACAGCTTGAGCGCACTCGCGGACGTCACGTCGACGGCCTTGGCGCCGAACCTGCGGGCGTCGATCTCGACGGCGAGGACGATGCCGACGTAGTAGAGCAGGGTGGGCACGATCGCCCAGATGAGGACGTGGAGGTACGACGTCTGCAGGTACTCGGCGATGATGAACGCGGCGGCGCCGAGGGTGGGCGGGGAGAGGATCGCGCCGATGCCGGACGCCGCGAGCATGCCGCCGGCGTTCTCGCGCGGGTAGCCCGCGCGCTTGAGGATCGGCCAGGTCACCGACCCGAGACTGACCGCCGTGGCGGTGCCCGAGCCCGAGACCGTGCCGAGCAGGAAGCCCGAGAGCGCGACCGTACGTCCGGGCGCGGACCGTGACCTGCGGAAGGCGGCGAAGCTGAAGTCGATGAAGAAGCGTCCCGCGCCGGACATGTCGAGCACGGCGCCGTAGATGGTGAAGAGGACGATGTAGCTCGCCGCGACGTCGAGTGGCGTGCCGTAGAACCCGCTCTGGTCGTTGTAGAGCGCGTTGACGATCTGGTCGATGTCGATGCCGGCGTGCGCGATCGGCAGCGACTGCGGCAGGTAGCCGCCGTAGTAGGCGTAGAGGAAGAACGCGACACAGACCCCGGGCAGGATCCACCCCGTCGTACGTCGGCAGGCCTCGAGTACCAGGAGCAGGAGCAGGCCGCCCATGACGACGTCGAGCGGGGTGAGCGAGCCCTGCCGGTCGAGGAATGCGTCGAACCCACCTCCGCCGGCGGCGCCGAACGACACCGGGAGGACGGGGTAGAGGCACGTCACCAGCGTCACCGCCGCGAGCACCCAGTCGAGCACGCCGGGGTTGTCGCCGGTGCCGCGGCGCTTGCCCGTCATCCGGTAGCAGACGAACACGATCGGCAGCACGAACGCGAGGAACAGCATCAGGTAGAACTGGTTGCCGCTGCGCAACGGCAAGAAGACCTGGACGACCACGAAGAGCGACACCGCGAAGCACGCGACCGTGACGGCGATCGCGACCGGTCCGGTCAGATGGCGTGAGGGACGTTCCTCGTCGTGCTGCTCGGCGATCGCGGTGACGTCGGGGCCGTCCTCGTCCTTGGTCGCCGTGGCCATAGGGCGGGACGCTACTGGCATACCCCTGGATCCGGGAAGTGGCGTGCGCGGGAGACTGGCCGCATGACACGTGCCGACCTGAGCAAGCGGCCCGACGAGGTCGCGGCAATGTTCGACCAGGTCGCCGCGCGCTACGACGTCACCAACCTCGTCATGACGCTCGGCCAGGACCGTCTGCTCTGGCGTCCCGCGGTCGTCCGTGCCGTCGACGCGCGGAGCGGTGACCGGGTGCTCGACCTCGCCGCAGGCACGGGGCCGTCGACGGTGCCGCTGGCCGCGCGCGGCGCGACGGTCGTGGCGTGCGACTTCTCCACCGGCATGCTGCGCGTGGGCAGGCAGCGGCACCCCGAGGTGTCGTTCGTCGCGGGTGACGCCATGCGGCTGCCGTTCGCCGACCGGTCGTTCGACGCGGTGACGATCTCGTTCGGCCTGCGCAACGTCGCCGACCCGCGGGCGGCGCTCGCCGAGATGCTACGGGTGACCAGGCCGGGCGGCAGGGTCGTGGTGTGCGAGGTGTCCACGCCGACGTGGACGCCGTTCCGCCGCGCGTACGAGGTGTTCCTCGGCCGCGTGCTCCCCGCCGCGGGCCGGGTGGTGTCGAGCGACCCGGTGGCGTACGACTACCTGGTCGAGTCGATCCGCGACTGGCCCGACCAGCCGACGCTGGCGCGGGTGCTGCAGGCGGCGGGCTGGGAGCGGGTCGCCTGGCGCGACCTGAGCGGCGGTGCCGTCGCGCTGCACCGCGGCTTCCGCCCGGCCGCCTAGGACACCTCGTCCTGCCGGATCGCGCGGACGAACGCCGGCAGGCCGGTCAGCAGGGCGGTGCGCTCGGCGCGGGTCATGCGGGCGATCCAGCGTTCGAAGCTCTCGTGGAAGCCGCCCGCCATCTCGCGGTGCATCGCGCGGCCACGGTCGGTCAGTCGCAGCCGGTGGGTCCGCCGGTTGGCCGGGTCGCGTTCCCGGACGAGGAGGCCCTTGCCCTCCATCACCGCCACGAGCCGGCTCACGCTGCTCTTCTCCAACCGCAGGCGTTCGGCCAGCTCGCGCTGCGACAGCGGCACATCGGTGTCGAGCTCGTGCAGGGCGAACGTCTGGGAGAGGGTGAGCGGCAGCCCGGGCATCGTCTGGTCGGGGTGGAGCAGCCCGGCCATCCGGATCATGTCCATGAAGACGCCGTGCAGCCGCTCCGACTCGGTGCGGTCCACCGCCACCTCCAGGGTCCATCAATAGTTGCAAGTGACAACTGTGCGACGTAGTGTCGATGACAGTTGCACCTTACAACTCTGGAGTGAGTCCGATGCAGGCATCTACCCACCACCACCATCAGACCCGCGTCCTGCCGAAGGTCTTCGCCGGCCACAGCACCCGGGTGTACGACCTCTTGGCCCGCCGCCTGCTGCGCGGGTTCTACCGGCGGATCGCGGAGGACGTCGCCGACGCGGCGCCCGACGGCGGCGCGGTGCTCGACGTCGGCACGGGGCCGGGCGTACTCCTCACCGAGATCGCCCGCCGGCGTGCCGACGTCAGGCTCACCGGGATCGACCTGTCCGCCGACATGGTCGCGACGGCGCAGCGCAACGTCGCCGAGCTTGGCGAGCGGGTGTCCGCCCAGGTGGCCGACGTGGCCGGCCTGCCGTTCCCCGACGACGCGTTCGATCTCGTCGTCACGTCGCTCAGCCTGCACCACTGGGACGACGTCGAGAGTGCCGTCGCCGAGCTCGCCCGCGTCCTGCGACCGGGCGGCCGCCTGTACGTCTACGACTTCCCGGCCGCGCCGTTCAGCGACGTCGTCGCGACGGCGGACGCACGTGGACTGTTCACCGGGGGAGCCTCGCGCCGCACGACCATCAGGACCGGCGTGCTCTTCCCGCGTCGCTGCGTCAGGCACGTCATGTACGCCGCCGGCGGGTGACGTCAGCGGTGCCGTTCCCATGCGGCGCCACGTCCGACGCCGTCGACGGAGACGAGTCCGGCGCGACGCAGGTCGTCCAGGGCGATCCGTATCGTCTGGTCGCTGACTACGGGTAGCGCGGTACGGACGTCGGCTATGCGGAATCGGGCCGGGGCGTGCCGTAGTACGTAGTCGCGCACGCGGTCCTGCTTCGTCCCGCCGGAGCGTGCGGCAGCGGCGCGATCCCCGAAGCGCTCGTAGGCCCCCGCCAGGATCGTCGTCAGGTAGCCGAGCCAGGGCCACGGATCCGACTCGCCGGCGTGCCAGCCATGCGTGGATCGGAGCAGTGTCTCGTAGTACTCGTCGGCTCTGTCGGCAATGCTCTCCTCCAGGCTCACGTAGCGCCCCACCGAGTAGCCGGCATCGAAGAGCAGTGCCGTCGTGACGGCGCGGGTGACCCGGCCGTTGCCGTCCTCGAAGGGGTGGACGACCAGGAGGTCGAGGGCGAACAGCCCGATCACCAGCACGGGATGGTGCCGGCCTGCCCGGTATGCGACATCGAATCGCTCGACGAGCTCGGCGACGTAGAACTCCGTCTCGGCAGCGGCGACCGGACGGAACCGGGTCGTGACGCGACCGTCCGCCGCGCAGTCCACGACCAGGTTGTCGTGCGCCTTGAAGCGTCCTCCAGTGGCGGACGCATGGGCGAAGAGCATGCGATGGACGTGGAGCAGGAGGCCGGCGTTCAGCGGTTTCCAGTTCTCGCGGAAGAGGTAGTCCTGGGCGTCGCGGTAGCCGGCGAGCTCCTGCTCGCTCCGGGTGCGCAGGACGTCGGCCCGCCCGGAGATGATCCGCTCGGCGCGGGCGGGTGAGTCGATGACGACACCCTCGATCGCCGACGACGCGGTGATCGAGGCGATGCGGGCGCGGTCGGCCAGGCTGGTGAGGAGACCCGGGAGCTGCTCCCGGTAGAGCAGCTCCGACCCGCGGCCATGGTCGATCGCGCTCAGGTTGAGTACGACCGCCGCCGGCACCGAACCGAGGATGCCGTCGAGGTCGATGAAGCTCCGCACCGAAACCTCCCGACGAACGACCTAAACACCATAAGATGGTGTGATCTTACTAGGTTTGTGTCGTTCGTTGAGAGATTTCGGAGAGCGCCACCTACGGGGAGTGGCGCTGCAGGAAGGAGTAGACCTCGGTGTCGTCGACGCCGGGGAAGGTGCCGGGGGGCAGCGCCGCCAGCAGGTGGGAGTGGGCGCGGGCGCTCGGCCAGGCGTAGCCGGACCAGCGCTCCGCCAGCTCGCGCGGTGCCGCGCGGCAGCACGTCTGGTCGGGGCAGCCGGACTCGGCGCGCTCGGTGGTGTCGCGGCCGCGGAACCACTTCGAGTGCACGTACGGCACGCCGACCGTGATGGAGAACTCGCCCTCGGCCGCCGGCTCGGTGCGCGCCGTGCACCAGTAGGTGCCACGCGGGTTGTCGGTGTACTGGTAGTACGACGCGAACTTGTCCTGCACGCCGAACACCACCCGCGACGCCCAGTTGCGGCAGGCGAGCTGCCCCTCGACCGCACCCGTCGGGTCGGTGGGGAAGTTGACACCGTCGTTCTCGTACGCCTTGTAGAGCGTGCCGTTCTCGTGTACCCGCATGAAGTGCACAGGGATGGCGAGGTGGTGGGTGGCGAGGTTGGTGAACCGGTGCGCAGCGGTCTCGTACGACACGGCGAACACGTCGCGGAGGTCCTGGACGGCGAGGTTGCGCTCCCCCTTGGCGCGGGTGAGGAAGTCGACGGCCTGCCGCTCGGGCACGAGCAGCGCCGCGGCGAGGTAGTTGGTCTCGACGCGCTGGCTGAGGAAGTCGGCGAAGCTCTCGGGGTCGGTGTGCTTCAGCACGACCGAGCCGAGCGCCTGGAGGACGACGCCGCGCGGGTCGTGCCCGCCGGCGGTCTGGGTCTGCGGCAGGTAGATGCGCCGGTGTCGCTGGTCGATCACCGATCTGGTCGAGTGCGGCAGGTCGCGGACGTGGTGCAGCGTGTAGCCCAGGTGACCGGCGAGATCGGAGATCACGTGGTGCGACAGCGGGCCGCCGCTGTAGCCGACCGCGTCGAGGAGCGTGGCGGCCGCCTGCTCGATGTCGGCGTAGTAGTTCTCGCGTGACCGCATCCGCTCGCGCAGCTCGGTGTTGGCCCTGCGCGCCTCCTCCGGCGTCGCCGCCTGCTCGTGCACCCGCCGTTCGAGCTCGGCCTGCAGGCCCGCGAGCGCCTCGAGCACCTCGGACGGCAGCCGCTTGCCGACCTTGACCCGGGGGAGCTGCAGCGAGGCGTAGAGCGGACCGCGCTGCGCGCGCTCGACGGCGATCTCGAGCGCGGCCCTGCGGTTCGGCGGCGCCGTGCCGAGCAGCTCGCCCATCGGCACGTCGAGGGCGTCCGCGAGCTGCTGCAGCAGCGACAGCCGCGGCTCGCGCCGGCCGTTCTCGACGAGGGACAGCTGGGACGGCGCGCGGCCGACGACCGCGCCGAGCTCGGCGAGCGTCAGGCCCTTGCGCTGCCGCAGGTGCCTGAGTCGCTGGCCCAGGGTGAGGACGTCGACGGCGGGTTGCTCCGGAGACATGGATTCACCATACGGAAACTTCTGCACTTCTTCTACCGCGAATGCGTTGAAGTGGATCATGCTTTGCGAACAGAGTCATAGGTATCCCGTCCGAACGACGACTTTCGGGGAGAGACCGATGACGACCGACACCAGCACCGCCCGTACCGACTCGAAGCTCGTGCAGGCGGCACAGCGCCTGGCCCGCTCCTGGGACGCGGACCCCCGGTGGGCCGACGTGGAGCGTACGTACACGGCGCAGGACGTCATCAGGCTGCGCGGCCGCGTGGTCGAGGAGTACACCCTCGCCAGGCGCGGCGCCGACCGGCTGTGGGACCTGCTGCACAGCGAGGACTACGTCCACGCGCTCGGCGCCCTCACCGGCAACCAGGCGGTGCAGATGGTCCGCGCCGGGCTCAAGGCGATCTACCTGTCCGGCTGGCAGGTGGCGGCGGACGCCAACCTCGCCGGGCAGACCTACCCGGACCAGAGCCTGTACCCGGCGAACTCGGTGCCGGCCGTCGTGCGCAGGATCAACAACGCGCTGCTGCGTGCCGACCAGATCGACTACGCCGAGAACCCCGCCGGCGACGCCGAGTGGCTGGCGCCGATCGTCGCCGACGCCGAGGCCGGCTTCGGCGGGCCGCTGAACGCGTTCGAGCTGATGCGCGGCATGATCGCCGCCGGCGCCGCGGGCGTCCACTTCGAGGACCAGCTCGCGTCGGAGAAGAAGTGCGGCCACATGGGCGGCAAGGTGCTCGTGCCGACGTCGCAGCACGTGCGGACGCTCAACGCGGCGCGTCTCGCCGCGGACGTCTGCGGCGTGCCGAGCCTCGTGATCGCCCGTACCGACGCGCTCGCCGCGAACCTGATCACCACGGACGTCGACGAGCGCGACCAGCCGTTCCTCACCGGGGAGCGCACGGCCGAGGGCTTCTACCGCGTGCACGGCGGCGTCGAGCCGGTCATCGCGCGGTGCCTGGAGTACTCCAAGTACGCGGACATGCTCTGGGTCGAGACGGGCACGCCCGACCTCGAGTTCGCTCGCAAGGTCGCCGACGCCGTGCACGAGAGGTTCCCGAACCAGCTGCTGGCGTACAACTGCTCGCCGTCGTTCAACTGGCGCAAGCACATCGATGACGACACCATCGCGCGGTTCCAGCGTGAGCTCGGCGCGATGGGCTACAAGTTCCAGTTCATCACCCTGGCCGGCTTCCACGCCCTCAACCACTCGACCTACGAGCTGGCGCGCGGCTACGCGGCCGAGGGCATGCCCGCGTACGTGCGCCTGCAGGAGGCCGAGTTCGCCGCGGCCGAGGACGGCTACACGGCGGTGAAGCACCAGCGTGAGGTGGGCACGGGCTACTTCGACCAGGTGAGCACCGCGATCAACCCGGACTCCGGCACGCTGGCGCTGCGCGGGTCGACGGAGGAGGAGCAGTTCTCATGAGGACCGCGACGGTGAATGATGGCCCTGGCACGTTCACGTTCGGCCAGGGAGGTCTGATGCCAGGAAGCGCAACGATCGACGTCGTGGGTCCGAGTGGCGAGAGGTACGGCGAGATCCTCACGCCCGAGGCGCTGGACTTCGTCGCTCGGCTGCACGGGGCGTTCGCCGAGCGCAGGCACGAGCTGCTGACCGCGCGCGGCGAGCGCAGGCGGCTCATCGCGTCCGGCGTCGACCTCGACTTCCGCGACGACACCAGGTCGATCCGTGAGGACATGACCTGGCGAGTGGCGCCGCCGTCGCCCGGGCTGGTCGACCGCCGGGTCGAGATCACCGGGCCGACCGACAAGAAGATGACCGTGAACGCCCTCAACTCGGGCGCGAAGGTCTGGCTCGCCGACCTCGAGGACGCCAACAGCCCGACGTGGTCGAACATGGTCGAGGGTCACCTCAACCTCGCCGACGCCCTCGACCGCAGGATCGACTTCGCGACTCCCGACGGCAAGGAGTACCGGCTGGGTGACGAGCGGGACCTCGCGACGATCGTCGTGCGGCCGCGCGGCTGGCACCTCACCGAGAAGCACCTGCTCGTCGGCGGTGAGCCGGTCTCCGCGAGCCTGGTCGACTTCGGCCTCTACTTCTTCCACTGCGCGCAGCGCCAGCTCGACCGCGGCCAGGGACCGTACTTCTACCTGGCGAAGCTGGAGAGTCACGAGGAGGCGCGGCTCTGGAACGACGTGTTCGTCCTCGCGCAGGAGCTGCTCGGCCTGCCCCGCGGCACTATCCGCGCAACGGTGCTCATCGAGACGATCACCGCGGCGTTCGAGATGGAGGAGATCCTGTACGAGCTGCGCGAGCACTCGGCCGGACTCAACGCCGGACGCTGGGACTACATCTTCAGCATCATCAAGAACTTCCGCACCCGCGGTCCGGACTTCGTCCTGCCCGACCGTGCGGCCGTCACGATGACGGTGCCGTTCATGCGCGCGTACACCGAGCTGCTGGTGAAGACCTGCCACCGGAGGTCCGCGCACGCCATCGGCGGCATGTCGGCGTTCATCCCGAGCAGGCGTGACGCCGAGGTCAACGAGAAGGCGTTCACCCAGGTGCGCGCCGACAAGGAGCGCGAGGCGGGCGACGGGTTCGACGGGTCCTGGGTCGCGCACCCCGACCTCGTGCCGCTCGTCAAGGAGATCTTCGACGGCGTGCTCGGCGAGAAGGAGAATCAGGTCGACCGGCTGCGCGAGGAGGTCAAGGTGTCGGCCGCGCAGCTGCGCGACATCAAGTCGACGCCGGGATCGGTGACGGAGCAGGGGCTGCGCGCCAACGTCGGTGTCGGGCTCGCGTACATCGAGTCGTGGCTGCGCGGGGTCGGGGCCGCCGCGATCAACAACCTGATGGAGGACGCCGCGACCGCGGAGATCTCCCGTTCGCAGGTGTGGCAGTGGATCCAGCAGGGCACGCCGCTCGCCGAGGGAGGCACGGTCACCCGCGACCTCGTCGTCCGCATCCTGGACGACGAGGAGGAGACGCGCACGAAGGCCGCGGGGCCCGCCAACCGCTTCGCCGACGCGCGCCGGCTCTTCGAGGAGGTCGCGCTGGGCGAGGAGTACCCGACGTTCCTCACGATCCCCGGCTATGCCAAGTACCTCGTCGACAGCCAGGCCCGCCGCGCCCACCGCCCCCGATGAGTTGTCAGTCATCCATCGCCGCTGGTACGGCGGTCCCGGGCGGGTGACAAGGGTGGACTCGGTCGTGGTGTCGGTCGCCTCGCGGCCGCAACACGTGAACGGCACCCTCACCGTGCCGGGGCATGGTGAGGGTGCCGTTCACGGGTGCACGCCGAGGGTCATCGGCGGAGCTTCACCTCACCGACATGGACTTCACCTCGTCCCGGCACGAGGTGAAGTCCACGTTGATCACGTGCACGTGATCAAACGGTGCGGGCGGCGAGCCTATTGACGATTCAGACCCTTCAGCGGGCCATGACCCGCTGAGGGTCTGACAACTCTGGTCAGCCGGTCGCCTCGCGCAATCGCTCGTACAGCGGCATGCACGCCGCGGCCACCCTCGCCAGCTCGCCGGACAGCCGCACCTCGCGGGGACGGTACGGGGCGAAGCCGGTCGACCGCTCGACCGCGGCGTACCAGTGCGGTGCCCAGATGCCGTCGCTCTCCCGGCGACCGGAAGGCCAGCGCAGCATGCGGTCGCTGAATTCGACGCCCACGTACGCACACAGCGCGCGCAGGTGCCGTTCCGGGTCGCGCAGGAAGTCGGCCGCGTCGATGACGGGTGGCGGAGTGTCCTCGGCGGCGAGCTCGTCGTAGAGCGCCACCTGTTGCGGGAGCCCGATGTCGTCGGGCGTGACACTCGCTCTCGCCTTCGTGTACGAGGCGACCACCTCGCGCGGGTCGCGGATGAGGAGCACGTTGGTGAGCCGCCTGATCCACGAGCGGTCGACCTCCGGCAGCAGGTGGCCGTTCATGTGCTTCTGGTAGAAGACCGCGGTGCCCGCGGGCACGCTACCGAGCAACGTCTCCACCACGCGACGCCAGTCGGTCTCGCCCGCCGCCACGATCTCGTCGCGTGCCGGGTGGTCGAGGCGTGTCGTCGCGAGGTAGTACGCGTACAACGGCTCGTCCACGACCACGGTGTCGGCGCGGTTCTCCCAGGACCGCATCAGAGCGGTCGAGATGTTGCGCGGTCCCGACCAGACGGCCAGGCGTACGGGGTCGTCGCTCACGGGGGCCATCCTGCCCGAGGCTCCGTCGCACCGCGTCACCGTCGGCCGAGGGCCTAGATCGATTGCATGATGCAGGACTACGCTTGGGCCGCAGTTGACGACCCAGAGCGACAGGCAACGAGGCCGGTTCGCGTGCCTCGTCTCCTTCGCGCCAGTGGTCGGCGCGTGGGCTTCCCGCCCAAGGACGAGATGAGGGAGCCGTCATGGCGGATACCAGTGACCGCGGGGGCGCCGAGGGGACAGCGACGCTACCGAGCCGGTATCTACCGGCCGGCGAGCTGAGGGATCTGCCCGAACCCGTACGGTTGCGCAAGATCGTCGGTGCGAGCGTCATCATCCTGGCCACGGCGATCGGCTCGGGCGAGATCATCCTCTGGCCGTACATCACCACACAGATCGGCTTCGCCTTCATGTGGGCGGCGGTCGTGGGGTTCGGCATCCAGTTCTTCCTGAACATGGAGATCGAGCGTTACACGCTTGCTACGGGAGAGTCGGTGGTCACGGGGTTCTCCCGGCAGTGGAAGCCATGGTGGTGGCTGTTCATCGTCTTCGCGCTGTGCCAGAACTTCTGGCCGGGGTGGGCGACCGGAGCGGCGACCTCGCTGACGTTCGTTCTGGGCCTGGGTGAGGGCGCGCCGATCGTGCCGATCACCATCGCGGGCCTCGTCGCCATCGGCCTGGCGCTCACCCTCTCGCCGGTCGTCTACCAGACGGTAGAGAAGATCCAGGGCGCGATGGTCATCCTCATCATGCTCTTCGTCATCGTCGCGATCCCGGTCGCCACCTCGGGCGAGGCGTGGGGCGCGCTCGTCACCGAGGGCATCGGCAGCCCGGGCTTCCCGGTCGGGCAGGAGGGACTCGGTATCGCGCTGCTCCTGGGCGCGCTGGCCTTCGCCGGTGCCGGCGGTGCGAACAACCTGGTGCAGAGCAACTACATCAGGGACAAGGGCATGGGCATGGGCCAGCACATCCCTCGGATCGTCTCGCCCATCACCGGGCACGAGGAGGCGCGGCCCTCGCTCGGCTACCTGTTCCCGACGACCCCGGAGAACATGCGCCGGTGGCGTGGCTGGTGGCGCATCGCCAACTGGGAGCAGTTCATCACCTTCTTCGTCATCGGTGTGGTCTCGCTGGTCGTCCTGGCCGTACTGGCGTACTCGACCCTGCCGGTGGGACAGGTCGACCAACAGGACCTCTCCTTCCTCCTCCTCGAGGGGCAGACCCTGCAGGCGACCATCGCACCCTGGTTCGGCACCGCCTTCTGGATCGCCGCTGTGCTCACGCTGTTCTCGACGAACCTGGGCATCATCGACTACACCTGTCGGCTGGTCGCCGACCAGCTCAAGATCAACGCCTTCAGGACCAGCACGTTCTGGTCGGAGAGCCGCGTCTACGCGGCGGCCGTGTGGCTGATGATCGCGGTCGGCATCGTGATCCTCGTCGCGGGTCTCGACCAGCCGTTCGTGCTCCTCGTGATCGCGTCGTCCATCGCGGGCGTGCAGATGTTCATCTACTCGGGGCTGCTGATCCTGCTCAACCGCAGGGCACTGCCCAAGCCGTTGCGGGTAGGCGGCATCCGGCTCGCGGTGCTCGCGCTGTCGTTCCTGTTCTTCGGGTTCCTGTCGGTGCTCCTGGTCCTCGACAACCTGGGTATCAGTCTCTGAGATGGCCCCGTGCTGAAGCGACTGTGGCTGCGCATCCTGGTGGCGCTGACGATCTGGATCGCGCTCGTCGCGCTGATGTGGGCCGTGGGCATGCTCGACTGACGGCGTGACAACGCCTTCAGGTCGGGGTCACGCCCGCGCGTGCGGCGACGTCGGCCTCGACCAGGTCGCCGTAGAGCCGCTGCAGCCGTTCGACGGTCGGTCCGCGATGTCCGTCGCCGATGACACGACCGTCGACCTCGCGGACGGGCACGAGGCCGGCGAACGTGCCGGTGACGAACGCCTCCTCGGCGCCGTACACGTCGGTGAGGCTGAACGCCCGCTCGTACGCGGGGATGCCGGCGTCGCGGCAGACGCGCAGCACGTTGCCGCGGGTGATGCCGCCGAGGCAGTACTGACCAGTCGACGTCCACACCTGCCGCTCCCCGTCGGGCCCGCGGCGCACGACGAAGAAGTGCGTGGAGTTGCAGGTGGCGACGAAGCCGTGCGGGTCGAGCATCAGCGCCTCGTCGGCGCCCGCGGTGTAGGCCTGGATGCACGCGGTGATGTCGTTCAGCTTGCTGTGCGCGTTGAGCTTCGGGTCGAGGACGTCGGGGGCGCTGCGCCGCACGTGCACGGTGAACAGCGTGATGCCCTCGGACAGCGTGCGCGGCAACGGCTCCTTGTGCTCCGCCACGACCACGATGGTCGCGGGGCCGACCGTCACCCGGGGATCCTGGTACGGCGTGCTCTTCACGCCCCGGGTGACCATCAGCCGCACGTGGACGCCGTCGGTCATCTCGTTCGCACGCAGCACGGCGTAGACCTCGTCGGTGAGCTCGGCGCGCGTACGCCCGACGTCGAGCGCGATCGCCTTCGCGCCCTCGTACAGCCGGTCGAGGTGGCGGTCGAGGAACGCCGGGTGCCCGCGATGCACCCGCAGTCCCTCCCACACGCCGTCGCCGAGCACGAAGCCGGAGTCGAACACCGACACGACGGCCTCGCCGCGCGGCTTCAGCTCGCCGTTGACGGAAACGAGGATGTCGGCGTTGCGCGGATCGTCGGAGTGGTCATGCGTGCCATGGGCCATGCCGGGACACTAGTACTTGGGCATCACCGGGGTCGCCGACATCGCGGCCGGGTCGTGGAACGCGTAGCTCTCCCTGTTCTTCTCGTACGCCTCCGCGTACGCCGCTACCTTCTCGTCGTCGAGCTCGACGCCGATGCCCGGCCCGTCTGGCACCTCGAGGCAGCCGTCGACGTAGGGGAGCGGGCTCGCGCCCGCCACGACGTCGTCGGTGAGCAGCGACGCGTAGCCCTGGTTGGCGTAGACGAAGTTCGGCGTCGACGCCATCACGTGGACCGCCGCGTACATCGCGACGCCGAGCTCGCCGAGGCTGTGCTTGAGCACCGGCAGCCCGGCCGCCTCGGCCATGCCCGCGGACCGCTTGAGGTTGAGCAGGCCGCCGTCCATCTGGTTGTCGACACTGAGCACGTCCGCGGCCACGTGCCTGATCACCTCGAGCTGGTCCCAGCGCGTCCACGACGCCTCGTTGGCCAGCAGCGGCATCGGCAGGCGCTGCCGCAGGTACGCCATCTCCGGCAGGTTGCGGCCGGAGACGGGTTGCTCCGCCAGCTCGATGCGGTGCGCGTGCATCTCGGTGAGGATGCGGATCGCGGCGGACGACGACCAGGCCTCGTTCGCGTCGACCCGGATCTTGACGTCGGGGCCGCCGCCGTCGCGGATCGCCGCCACGCGCTCGATGTCGATGCGCGGGTCGTCCGACCCGACCTTGAGGTAGAAGGTGCGGAACCCGGCCACCGCGCCCTTGGCGGTGTCGGCGGCGAGCTCCGCGGGCGGCTTGCGGCTCAGGTAGTAGAAGTACTCCACCCGGTCGCGTACCCGGCCGCCGAAGAGGTTGACGAGCGGCTGCCCGCAGACCTTGCCGACGATGTCCCAGCACGCCATCTCGACGGCGCCGATCGCCGGGCTCGTCGCCTTCACGTGGTGCCAGGTGCCGACGACATTGACCCGCTTCATGATCCGCTCGACCGCGAACGGGTCCTCGCCGACCACGAGCGGCTCGATCGACGTCAGGACGGCGTTCACGATGTCGGCGGACGGGTACGCCGCCGCCTCGCCGAGTCCGGTCACGCCCTCGTCGGTCGTGACGCGGACGAGGAGGCTGATCATTCCCTTGCGGGCGCCGAACGCCCAGCGTTCGTCCTCGTGGAACGGCACCGCCACCGGCGTCGCCTCGATGCCTGTGATCCGCAACGGATCCTCCTTCTACGTAGCGATGAGCGGTTCCCGGGAGGCCGAGGTGAGGATCTCGCCTCCCGACGGCGTGACGAGCACGGTGTCGGACACGACGAAGTCGGCGGGGTCCTGGCCGAGCAGCCACGACAGCACGTGGAACGCCATGCCCTCCCGCAGCACCAGGTCGCTGCCCGGGCGGAGCCCGACGACCCGGCTGCCGCCGACCCAGCTCGGCGGGAAGCCGATGCCGACGAGGTAGCCGCAGTGGTGCCTGCGGTACCTGTCGTGGCCGAGCCCTTCGTCGACGACCCGTTGCCAGGCCTCGTACACCTTCTCGGCCCGCACGCCGGGCAGCAGCGCGTCGCGCACCGCGTGGAGGCCGGCGACGGCGATCTCGCCGGCCCGTTCGGTGCCGCGCGGCGGGTCGCCGAGGTAGACCATCCTGGTCATCGGCGCGTGGTACCTTGCCACGCAGCCGGACAGTTCGAGGAACAGCGCGTCGCCGGAGTCGAGCACCCGGTCGCCCCAGGTCACGTGCTCCTGAAGCAGCCGGTCACGCGACCTGATGAGTGGGACGAAGCCCGGGTACTCACTGCCGGCGAGGATCATCGCCTCGTACACGGCCGCGGCCACCCGCCGCTCGGTCGTGCCGGGCGTCACCGCCTCGATCCCCGCCCGCATCGCCGCCGACGTCGTCGCCGCGGCCCGCCTGACGTACGCGACCTCCTCAGGCGACGGCACGAGCCGCGCCTGCTCCACCACGCCGGAGCCGTCGACGAGGTCGCGGTCGACGAACCTCGTGCGGAGCACGTCCCACGCCGCGGGCGGCAGCGCCATCAGGTCCCGCTCCACGCCGATGTGCCCGCCCGCACCCGTCGCCTCGTGGATCGCGCGGGCGACGCCGTCGACCGGCTCCTCGACGTCGGTGTACGGCATGTGCGCGCAGCCGACCGCCTGCGCCGCGACCGTCGGGTGCTCCATCGCCCTGGTGACGAGCAGCGGTGTCGCCGACTCCGGCACGACGAGGGCGTTGAGGGCGAAGAAGCCCTGGCAGTCGAGGCCCGTCAGGTAGTGGATGTTCTCCGCCCCGACGACCACGAGGGCCGACAGCCCGCGATCGGCCATGGTCTGCCTGACCATGCCGAGCCGACGCCCGTACTCTTCGACGGAGAAGCGGGACACTGGGCACTCCTGGGGAACGGTGTTTCCTCGGATGATCAGCGACCCGACCGGGGACCGTCAAGCCCAATTGCGGAGGGAGCACCATGGAGAGCCCGCACCCGATCTGCCGCACGCTCGTCAACACCGGCGTGCACCTCGCTTGACCCGGTTATGTATTGCTCTCATACTTATTCTCTGCCGAGGAGTGGAGAGTGTCATGGGCGGAGCACGGCGTGCAGTGGTGGCGGCGGTCCTGGTCACCGGTCTCGCTGCCGGCTGCGGTGGCGGTGGGGGCGCAGGCGGCGAGAAGGCCGACGCGATCACCGTCGCGGTGTCGTCGAGCCCGAGTGCCACGGCGCTGAAGGCGATCGCGAAGGAGTACACGAAGGAGAGCGGCGTCGCCGTGAAGTTCGTCGACCTCCCGTACAACGAGCTCGCCACCAAGACGCTGCTCGCCGCGCGCAAGCCGAAGCAGGGCTACGACGTGGTCCAGTTCGACAGTCCCATGCTCGCGCCGCTGGTCTCCGGTGGCGCGCTCGCCGACATCGGCGAGCAGGCCGGGTCATCGAAGGCGTACGCACTCGACGACTTCCCCGAGCAGGTGCAGGAGTACGCGAAGTACCGCGGCAAGACGTACGGTCTGCCGCTGTCGACCGAGCCGTACGTGCTCTGGTACAACACCAAGCTGTTCGAGAAGCACGACCTGAAGCCACCGAAGACCTGGGCACAGTACGTCGCCAACGCACGGAAGCTAAAGGCGGCCGGCGCGTACGGGAGCGACTCCGGGTTCGGCAGCCAGATCGGCGGGTACTACTGGCTCGAGTCCCTCTACCTCTCGGGCGGTCAGCTGCTGAAGCCCGGCACGTGCACGCCCGACCTCGACAGCGACGTCGCGCGCAAGGCGACAGAGACGTACCTGTCGTTGAAGCCGCACACGCCGGCGACCGCGGTGAACGGCGGCGGCAACGAGATGACGACCGCGTTCGTGCAGGGCGACGTCGGGCAGATGGTCAACGCGACCGGCTACTACTCGATCATGGCCGACCCGAAGCAGTCGAAGATTCCGGGTGACTTCGACGCGGCCCTGCCGCCCGGTGTCGACGACGGGGGCCGCACGCTGCTGTTCGGCTGGCTGATCGGCGTCGGGAAGAACGCGAAGGCGCCCGACGAGGCCTGGGACTTCCTCGAGTTCGCGCTCGGCAAGGAGTCGGCGTCCAGGCTGATCGACGAGGGTGCCCCGCCGCCGGCTCGGCAGTCGCTGCTCGACGACCCGGCCGCGACGAAGGAGCTGCCCTACTTGCCGACGCTCGTCGAGGCGTCGAAGAAGGGTGAGCACCTGCCGTACCTGAAGCAGATGCCCGAGATCATCACCGCGCTGTCGGCCGAGCTCAGCAAGGCGGCGACGGGTGACTGGACCGCCGAACGCCTGACCGCGTCGGCGAACGGCAAGGTGAAGGACGTCCTCGCCGGGGTGGACAGCTGCGCGTGACGGCACTCGCGCCGACCTCGCCGGGCCGGAACGCCTCGCGCCGCCGTAACCTCACCCGGTGGGCGGGCACGCTGTTCACCGGACCGGCGTGGGTACTGCTCCTGGCGGTGGTCCTCGCGCCGCTGGTGACGGCGGTGTACGCGTCGACGACCGACGAGAGCCTCACGTCGATCGAACGGACCGGTGTCGGCGGGCAGAACTACGCGACCCAGGTGTTCGACGGCGCGTTCGCAAGTAGCCTGTTCGTGACCGTCGCGATCATCGTGCTGAGCCTCGCCGTGCAGGTGCCGGTGGGCTACGCGCTCGCCCTCGCGCTCGCGCGGCCGTTCCGCGGGCGCGTGGTGTTCCGCGCCGCCGTGACGATGCCGATGATGCTGACGCCCGTGGCCGTCGGGCTGATGTGGCGCTTCCTCGCCGACCCCGACCTCGGCGTCGTGCGCTGGATCGCGTCGACCGTGCACGAGTCGGCGCATCCCAACCTGCTCGGCCACCCGGTCTCTGCACTGCTGCTCGTCGTCGTGGTGAACTCCTGGATCAACGTCCCGTTCGTCACCCTGCTGCTGCTCGCGGGGCTGATCGGCATCCCCGACGAGCTGTACGAGGCCGCGGCACTCGACGGCGCCAACCGGTTCCAGGTCGGGCGCTACGTCACGTTGCCGATGCTGGCCCCGGTCCTCGGCGTCGCGTGCCTGCTCAGGGTCGCGGCCGACTACCGGATGTTCGACCTCGTCTACACCGTGACGAGAGGCGGGCCGGGAGACGCGACGCGCAACCTGTCGATGCTCGCGTACCAGCAGGGCCTGGTGAACTTCCAGATCGGTCGCGCCTGTGCGATCGCCGTGGCGATGGCGGTCATCGCGCTGCCGGCGTATCTCCTGTTCTCCCGGGTGACCCGATCGTGAGGCGCCCGCGGCCGATCGGCGCGTACGTCGTCCTCACCGTGGCGGGACTCGTCGCGCTGCTGCCCGTGCTCTGGACGCTATCGACGTCGTTCAAGACGCAGGTCGAGGCGCAGGGCTACCCGCCGTCGCTGGTGCCGCGCGACGCCACGTTCGACAACTACGCCGGGCTCTTCGCCTCGAGCGACTTCGTCAACGCCCTCGTGACGACGGGGGTCGTAGCGGTCTTCGCGACGGTGCTCGTGCTCTGTGTCTCGTACCCGTGTGCGTACGCGCTCGTCCGGATGCGCCCGCACGGCCGAGGTCTGCTGATCCTGCTCGTCACGTTCGCGCAGACGGTGCCCGGCATCGTGTTCGTCATCCCGCTGTACTCGCTGTCGCTGCGGGTCGGGCTGTACGACACGCGCCTGCTGCTCGTGCTGGTGTACGCGGGGTTCCTCACGCCGTTCGCGACGCTGATCCTCTCGTCGTTCATCCGCGGCCTGCCCGTCGAGATCGAGGAGGCCGCGCTCGTCGATGGGGCCGGGCGCCTCGGCGTCGTCCTGCGCATCGTGCTGCCGATGACGCGCCCGGGCCTCGCGTCCGCGGCGGTGTTCACCGGGTTGTACGCGTGGAACGAGTTCCTCATCCCGGTCATCCTCGGCGGCGAGCTCGCGCGGCCGCTGACCGTGTACGTCGCGTCGTTCGTGACGCAGAAGACGATCGAGTGGGGTCCGCTGACGGCCGCCGTGACCGTCGTCCTGCTCCCCGTCGTCATCGTCGTCGTGGCGTTGCAACGCCATCTCGTCGCCGGGCTGACGACCGGCTCGATGAAGGGGTGAGAGCGGGTGACTGAAGAGACGTTGCGACGGCTGCGGGTCGGGATCGTCGGGGCCGGTGTCATGGGCACGGTCTACGCCGGCGCGATCGCGCGCGGCGACACGCGGTGGCGCGCGAGCGTCGCGGGGATCTGCGACCGCGACGTCCTGGCCGCGAACCGGCTGGCGGCCGACTGCGGCGCACCGGCGTACACGGACCTCGCCGAGATGCTGGAACGGGAACGGCCCGACCTCGTCTATGTCGCCGTGCCCGACCACCTGCACAAGGAGCCGTTCCTCACCTGCATGGAGCACCGCGTCCCGTGCCTCGTCGAGAAGCCGCTGGCGACGACGCTGCCCGACGCGGTCGAGATGCGCGACGCCGCGCGTGCGGCCGGGGTCGTCACCGAGGTCAACTTCGCCAACCGCTTCAACCCCGCGTTCGTCCGGATGCGCGAGGCGATCGTCGCCGGTGACGTCGGCGAGGTGGTCGGGGTCAACGCGCGGTTGAGCAACGTGCTCGACTACCCGCTGCGCGCGCTGTCGTGGGCGGGACGGACGACGTGCGGCTGGTTCCTGCTGAGCCACGTCTTCGACCTGGCGCACTGGCTGACCGGCGCGTCCGCCGTCGACGTCACCGCGCACGGAGTCAAGGGCCGCCTGGTGGCCGACGGCGTCGACACGTACGACGTCATCCAGTCGCTGGTGCGCTACGACGCGGGGTTCGGCGGGATCTATGAGTCGGCGTGGGTGCTGCCGGACTCGCTGCCTGCGGGCGTCGACTTCAAGGTCGAGCTGCTCGGCACCGAGGGAGCGCTCTATGTCGACACCCAGGACCAGATGGTCCACCTCGCGACGTCCCGCCGCTTCACCTATCCGGGCACGCTCGACTGGACCCAGACCCGGCTTTCGGCGTTCCTCGACCGCGTCGCCGAGAACGACGTCCCGGCCGGGGTGCTCGACGACGGGGTGGAGAACACGGCACTCCTCGTTGCCCTGCACGACGCGATCACGGCGGGGGCGACCGTGCGGCTCGCGGAGCAGGTGCGATGACCGCGCTGCGGGTCGGCGCGGCGAGCCGCGTGCTCACGCCGGAGGTCGGCCGCGCGATGGCCGGGTACGCGGCACGTCGCGGACCCGCCACGGCCGTGGTCGACGACCTCTACTGCCAGGCGGTCGTCCTGCGTGACGGCGACACGACGGTGGCGCTCGCCGTCTGCGACCTCCTGTACGTGACAGGCCCGCTGACCGCGGCGGTGCGCGCCGAGCTGTCGAGCCGGCTGGGTGTGCCGGGGCAGCACGTCATGCTCGCGGCGACGCACACCCACTGCGGTCCCGCCGGCCTCGGCTCGACGCCGGACGACGAGTCGCTGCGTGAACGGCTGGTGGCCGGCATCGTCGACGCGGTCGCCGATGCCGCGGACGCCGCGGTGCCCGCCCGCCTGGTCGCCGGGCGCACGCACGTGCCGGGAGTCGCGTGCAACCGGCGCGATCCCGACGGTCCCGTCGACGACGTCGTGCGGGTCGTGACGGCACTGCCGGTCGACGGTGACGATGCCATCGCGGTGCTCGTGAACTTCGCCTGCCACGCGACGGTGCTCGACCACGAGACGTGCGCGTACTCCGCCGACTACCCGGGTGCTGTCCGGCGCGCGGTCGAGAGCCTCTGCGGCGGTCATGCGATCTTCCTGCAGGGCTGCGCGGGCGACGTCAACCCGGCGTTCGCCGCCCAGACGCCCGCCGAGGCACGGCGCGTCGGCCACGTCGTCGGTGCCGCCGCCGCCGAGTGCGCGCTGCGGCTGTCCTGGCTCGGCCGGGACAGGCGGACCATCAACCTGAGCCGGCGCGAGCAGCTCGCCGTACCGGGGTCCGTGGACGGCGACGTCGTCCACCCGGCGCCGCTGTCCGCGGCGGAGGAGGAGATTGTCGCCACCGTCCGCGTGCGTCCCGACCTCGAACAGGTTCGTCGCGAGCAGGCGGACGTCACGACCGGGCCCCGCGCGGTGGAGCTGTGGATCGAGGAGCTGTTCGCCGCCGAGCCGTGGCACTTCGCGAGCATGGACCGTCCGCCGGGTGACACGGCGGCGCTGCCGGTCCAGATGCTGCGGCTCGGCGCCGACCTCGCCGTCGTCGGCCTGCCCGGCGAGCCGTTCACGGCGACCGCGGCGGCGATCAGGGACGCCACGTCGAGCACGGTGCTCGTCGCCGGGTACGCGAACCTCGCCGCCGGGTACCTGCCGACGCGCGAGGAGTTCGAGCGCAGCGGCTACGAGGTCGGCAGCACGCAGTACGTCCCCGGCACCGCCGAGGAGCTGGCGGAGGCGGCCGTACGCCTGCTGGCCGGCGCGAGGGAGACCTGATCGTGCCGGCGGGGTCGGGCACCCGCCGCGGGCGGGGATCGTCGAGGCTGCTCCGTACCGCCGATGTCGGTGCCGCCAACCGGGCACGGGTGCTGCAGGCGCTCGCCGACCACGGCCCGCTGTCGCGTGCCGACCTCGCCAGGCTCGCCGACGTCCCGCGGGCGACCATCGGCAGCATCGTCGCGAACCTGCTCGCCTCCGGCGTACTCGAGGAGACCGCGCCGCGACGTCAGGCGAGTGGCGCGGGTAAGCCGGCGCGGCCGCTGTGGTTCGGCGCCGACGTCGGCCTCACCGGCGGCGTGCTCGTCCGTCCCGGCACGATCGAGACCGCGGTCGTGAGCACGAGCGGCGAGATCGTGAGCAGGGGAGCGAGCCCGTTCGCGGTGTCCGCGAGCCGCGCCGACCTCGACCGGCAGCTCGTCTCCGCGGCGGCGGCGGTCCTGCGGCCGTACCGCGGCCGGCTGGTGGGGACGGGCGTGGCGATGCCGGCGAGCTGCGACGGGGAGACCGGCGAGGTGGTCGCGTGCACGCCCGTGCCCGGGCTGGTCGGCACGCGGCTGCCCGCGCTGCTGCGCCGCGCGACCGGGGTGCCCGTCGTCCTGGAGGAGGACGCGCGCGCACTCGCGGTCGGCCAGCGGTGGTTCGGTCAGGCGCGCGGCGTCGACGACTTCGTCGCGGTGCAGATCGGCGCGGGCATCGGGGCCGGCATCATGCTTGACGGCCGGCTGTACCGCGCCGGCCCCGCGACGTCGGAGATCGGGCACACCTGCGTCGACATCCGCGGTGAGCGGTGCCGGTGCGGGCTGACCGGGTGCTGGGAGACGATCGCGTCGCTTCGCTGGCTGCGGCGCGAGGCGGTCGCACGCCGCCTGCGCGCCGGCCGCACCCTGACCCCCGGCGGGCTCGTCGAGCGGGCCGGCGACCCTGCGGTCGCGGACCTGCTCGACACGTACGCCGACCACGTCGCGGTCGGCATTGCCAACCTCGTCCAGCTGCTCTCGCTGCGCGTGTTCATCCTGCACGGCGAGGTCGTCGGCGGCGGTGAGCCGCTGCGCCTGCTGATCGAGCGGGCGGTCGTCCGGCGGACCCTGCCGGTGCTCGCCGGCGCAGTGCGCGTCGAGTTCGCCGCCCTAGACCAGGACGCCGGCCTCCTGGGCGCCGCAGCAGCGGCACTGACGAAAGAGCTGGCGATAGTGGCCTGACGTAGCGCGGTGCGCCAGGGTCAGCCCAGTCGCTGCCTGGCACGCAGCTTGCGGAGCGCGTCCTCGCGTCGCGGGTCGTCGGCCTTCGTCCTCGCGCCGCTCTCCGCCTGGCAGAACTCGTCGGTCTCCGGCAGGCTGCCGCCGAGCAGGAACCGTGTGGTCGCGTTGTCCGCGCAGGCGTTCCCCTCGGTCAGGTAGACGCCGTGGCCGCCGCCGTCGACGGTGACCATGCGGGCACGCTTGCCCAACGCCCGTCTGAGGTCGACGGCGCCGCTCTCGATCGTCGCCGGGTCACGGGTGTTCTGCGGGATCAGCACGTTCGCCGGGCCGTCGTCGGTGATCTCCACGGTCTTGTCCAGCGGCGGCTGCCAGAACGCGCACGGCGAGATGTTCGCGGCGAAGGCGCCGAGGAGCGGGTAGCGCCTGCGGTCGGTCCGCACGTCCTTCTTGTACGAGGCGACCGCGCGCGGCCAGGACGTGTCGTTGCACAGGATCGACAGCAGGGTCGCGGCGCTGCTGTCCTCCGGCGGGGCCGCGCGCAGCAGACCGGCCTCGCGCGCGGTCTCGCGCGCCCCGGCGGCGTCGTCGAGCTTCAGCTGCTGCCAGGCCTGCGCGAACGCCGGGAACCCGTCCTCGCCGTAGAGCGTTCCGCGCATGATCTGCCGGAAGGTGCTGCCGTCGATGCCGCCGACCGGCTCCTTCGCGAGCTTGTGCGCGAAGGCGAGGAAGTTGCGGCGGACCTGTGCCGGTGTCGCGCCGAGCCCGAACGTGAGGACCGCCCGCTGGGGTCCCCGGTCGTGGTGCCAGGGCCCGCTGGGGTCCCCGGCTGTGGTGCCTAGGAGCGTGGGTCAGTAACACGCCAATACGGACCCACGCTCCTAGGCCCGCTGGGGTCCCCGGTGTGGTTCCGGCCCCCGCCGGGGTCCCCAGCCGGTACCGGAGGGTCGGGAAGGGGTGGCAAACCAGGGCTGAACTGGAGGAGTAGTCTGGCGCCTGGTACTCGTGAAGCGATTCACAAGTGCACCCGAGAACGCCAGGCTCGGGGCGGGAAGCGACGAGGAAGAGCCGTGTCCGACAGCCGCTCAGCGCAGGTGCCCACGGAGCACGCCGACGTCATCGTCGTCGGCGCGGGACCGTCCGGGTCCACCGCGGCGTACTACCTCGCCCAGGCCGGTGTCGACGTCCTCGTGCTGGAGAAGACGTCGTTCCCCCGCGAGAAGGTGTGCGGCGACGGCCTCACCCCGCGGGCGGTCCGTTCGCTGGTGCAGATGGGCATCAGCACCCAGGCCGCCGGCTGGGTCCACAACCACGGGCTGCGCATCTACGGCGGCGGCATGCGGCTCGAGCTGCCGTGGCCCGACCTCGCCGAGTACCCGAACGTCGGCCTCGTCCGCACCAGGCTCGACTTCGACGAGATCCTCGCCAGGCATGCCGAGAAGGCCGGCGCCCGGCTGCTGGAGAAGACCAACGTCACCGGCCCGATCGTCGACGAGCGGTCCGGACGGATCGCCGGCGTGACCGCCAAGCGCGAGGGTGGCCCCGTCGAGTACCGGGCGCCGCTCGTGCTCGCCTGCGACGGCAACTCCACCCGGCTGTCGATCGCGATGGGCCTGCGCCGGCGTGAGGACCGCCCGATGGGCGTCGCCTACCGCCGCTACTACGAGAGCCCGCGCCACGACGACGACTGGCTGGAGTCGTGGCTGGAGCTGTGGGACGGCGAGAAGCTGCTGCCCGGCTACGGCTGGGTCTTCGGCGTCGGCGACGGCACGTCCAACGTCGGCCTGGGCATCCTCAACGCCTCGGCGTCGTTCGGCAACGTCGACTACCGCGAGCTGCTGCGGCGCTGGACCGGCGCAATGCCGGAGGAGTGGCAGTTCAGCGAGCCCCACGCCACCTCGCCGATCCGCGGGGCGGCGCTGCCGATGGGCTTCAACCGCGCACCCCTCTATACCAGGGGCATGCTGCTCGTCGGGGACGCCGGCGGCCTGGTCAACCCGTTCAACGGGGAGGGCATCGCCTACGCGATGGAGTCCGCCGCGCTGGCGGCCGACGTCATCGTCCAGGCACTCGCCCGGCCGACGCTCGGCGCGAGGGAGCGGACGCTGGAGTCGTACCCGCGGGTGCTCAAGGAGAAGTACGGGGGCTACTACACGCTGGGCCGGATCTTCGTCCGGATGATCAGCAACCCCCACCTGATGAAGGTCGCGACGAGGCACGGCCTGCCGCACCCCACCCTGATGCGGTTCACGCTCAAGCTGCTCGCGAACCTCACCGACCCGCGGGGCGGCGACGCCTTCGACAGGGTCATCAACGCCATGACCAAGCTCGCGCCCGCGGCATGATCCCGCGAGCGTGGGGAGGGGGCCGCGGTCCTACACTGACGCGCGGCGCAGGTGCAGGTTCGGCGCGACCCGGTACTGCCGGTAGATGGGAGAGACGAGGATGAGCCTCTACGTTCCGATCCTCGTGCTCGCCGTACTCGCGTTCGCGTTCGCGGGGGTGACGATCGTGCTCGGTGCGCTCACCGGGCCGAAGCGCTACAACCGCGCGAAGGTCGAGGCCTACGAGTGCGGTATCGAGCCGACCCCCCAGCCCGCCGGTGGCGGCCGGTTCCCGGTGAAGTACTACCTCACCGCGATGCTCTTCATCATCTTCGACATCGAGATCATCTTCCTCTACCCGTGGGCCGTCGCGTTCGACTCGCTCGGCCTCTTCGGGTTGGTCGAGATGGTGCTGTTCCTCCTCACGGTGCTCGTCGCGTACGCCTACGTCTGGCGTCGAGGCGGGCTCGAGTGGGACTGACAGGCGTGGCGGGATTCCGGGTGCGGCGGACGACTAGCGGGACGTAGCGGAGGACGACATGGGCATCGAGGAGAAGCTGCCGAGCGGCTTCCTGCTGACGACGGTCGAGAAGGCGGTGGGCTGGGTCCGCCGGTCCTCGCTGTGGCCGGCGACGTTCGGCCTGGCGTGCTGCGCGTTCGAGATGATGACCGCGGGCGGGCCGCGGTACGACCTCGGCCGGTTCGGCATGGAGGTCTTCCGCGCGTCGCCGCGCAGCGCCGACCTGATGATCGTCGCCGGCCGGGTGAGCCAGAAGATGGCGCCGGTGCTGCGGCAGGTCTACGACCAGATGCCGGGCCCCAAGTGGGTGCTGTCGATGGGCGTCTGCGCGTCGAGCGGCGGCATGTCCAACAACTACGCGATCGTGCAGGGCGTCGACCACATCGTGCCCGTCGACATCTACCTGCCGGGCTGCCCGCCGCGGCCGGAGATGCTCATCGACGCGATCGTGAAGCTGCACGACAAGATCGAGAACGAGAAGCTCGGCGTCAACCGCGAGCGCGAGGAGGAAGAGGCCGAGCGCGCCGCGCTCGAGGCCCTTCCCACGTCCGGGTCGCGAGGGGTGGGTCGGTGACTGGCAGCGCAGGAGTGAGCGAGCTCGCCGGAGGTAGGGGTCGCGACGCGACCTCGGCCGGTGTTCGCCCGGCCGCGGCCCCTGCCGTAGGCGGGCGAGAGAGCGGGCGCGCATGACACAGGACGTCAGCGGGGCGGACAACTCCCCGGAACGGCGCGCGGCTGACGACGTCCCGGCGCGGCCGACGTACGCGCGCGGGATGTTCGGCAACCGCGACACCGGCGACACCTCCGGCTACGGCAGGCTGCGCCGGCCGGTGCCGTTCCCCGGGCCGTCGCAACGGCCGTACGGCGAGCCGTTCGACGAGATCGCCGACGCGTTCGAGGGCGCGTACGACGGGTACGGCGACGCGGTCGAGCAGGTCGTCGTGGACCGCGGCGAGATCACCTTCCACGTGCGACGCGAGCGGCTCGTCGAGGCGCTGCGGGTGCTGCGCGACGACCCGGCGCTGCGCTACGAGATGTGCCTCGGCGTGTCCGGCGTGCACTACCCGACCGACGAGGGACGCGAGCTGCACGCGGTCTACCCGCTGCTCTCGATCAGCTACAACCGGCGGATCAGGCTCGAGGTCACCTGCCCCGACGCCGACCCGCACCTGCCGTCGATCGTCTCGGTCTACCCGACGAACAACTGGCACGAGCGTGAGGCGTACGACTTCTTCGGCATCGTCTTCGACGGCCACCCGGCGCTGACGAGGATCGAGATGCCGGACGACTGGGTGGGTCACCCCCAGCGCAAGGACTACCCGCTCGGCGGGATCGCGGTCGAGTACAAGGGCGCTTCCATCCCGCCGCCGGACGAGCGGAGGGCGTATAACTGATGAGCACTCAGGACATCTACGGCGGGCCGACCGAGGACTCCGCGGGGCGCACCTTCACCGTCACCGGCGGCGACTGGGACACCATCGCCGACGCCGCGGCCGCCGACGAGGAGGGCAAGCTCGTCGTCAACATGGGGCCGCAGCACCCGTCGACGCACGGGGTGCTCCGGCTGATCCTCGCCCTCGACGGCGAGACGGTCACCGAGTGCAGGTTGGCCATCGGCTACCTGCACACGGGAATCGAGAAGAACTGCGAGTACCGCACGTTCACCCAGGGCGTCACGTACGTCACCAGGGCCGACTACGTCATGCCGTTCTTCAACGAGGTCTCGTACTGCCTGTCGGTCGAGCGACTGCTCGGCATCGAGGACGACATCCCCGAACGCGCCAACATCATCCGCGTGCTGATGATGGAGCTCAACCGCATCTCGTCGCACATGGTGGCCATCGCCACCGGAGGTATGGAGATCGGCGCGATCGCGGTCATGACGTTCGGGTTCCGCGAGCGGGAGCTGGTGCTCGACGTGTTCGAGCTGATCACCGGCCTGCGGCTCAACCATGCGTACATCCGGCCGGGCGGCGTCATCCAGGACCTCCCGGACGGCGCCATCGACAAGGTGCGCGAGTTCGTCAAGGTGATGCGCACGAACCTCGGCGACTACGAGAAGCTGCTCAACGGCAACGCGATCTTCCAGGGCCGTACCAGGGGCGTCTCCGTCCTCGACCTGCCCGGCTGCCTGTCGATGGGCCTGACCGGACCCGTGCTCCGCTCCGCCGGGCTCCCGTGGGACCTCCGCAAGCAGGAGCCGTACTGCGGCTACGAGGACTACGACTTCGACGTCATCACCGGCACCGGCGCCGACGCGTTCGACCGGTACGTGATCCGGGTCGAGGAGATGAAGGAGTCCCTGAACATCATCGAGCAGTGCCTCGAGCGGCTCGGTCCGCCGGGGTCGGCGCCGGTGATGGTCGAGGACCCGAAGATCGCCTGGCCCGCGCGCCTCGCGGTCGGGGCCGACGGTCAGGGCAACTCCCTCGACCACATCAGGCACATCATGGGGACCTCGATGGAGGCACTGATCCACCACTTCAAGCTCGTCACCGAGGGCTTCCGGGTGCCCGCCGGACAGGCGTACGTCCCGGTCGAGTCGGCGAAGGGCGAGCTGGGCTGCCACGTGGTGTCCGATGGCGGTACGCGGCCGTACCGCGTGCACATGCGTGACCCCTCGTTCGCCAACCTGCAGGCAGTGCCCGCGATGGTCGAGGGCGGCATGGTGGCCGACGTGATCGTCGGCATCGCGAGTGTGGACCCGGTGCTCGGAGGAGTGGACAGGTGACCGCCACAGACCAGTCGTCGACGGACGTGTTCGGCGAGGAGATCCGGGCGCAGGCGCAGCAGATCATCGCGCGCTACCCCGCGGGCCGGAGCCGGTCCGCGCTGCTGCCGCTGCTGCACCTGGTGCAGTCGGTCGAGGGCTACGTCACCCCGGCGGGCATCAGGTTCTGCGCGGAGACGCTCGACCTCAGCGAGGCCGCGGTCACGGCGGTGTCGACGTTCTACACGATGTACAAGCGGCAGCCGACCGGCGACTACCTCGTGAGCGTCTGCACCAACACGCTGTGCGGCGTGCTCGGCGGCGACGACATCTACGAGGCGCTGCACGACGAGCTCGGCATCGAGCCCAACGAGACGACCGACGACGGCCGGGTCACGCTGGAGCACGCCGAGTGCCTGGCCGCGTGCGACTACGCGCCCGTCGTCACCGTCAACTACGAGTACTTCGACCAGCAGTCGCCGGAGTCGGCCGTCGAGATCGTCCGCGAGCTGCAGGCCGGGCGCACACCGCTCCCGACGCGGGGCGCACCGCTGTGCACGTTCCGGCAGATCGGCCGCCAGCTCGCCGGGTTCTCCGACGAGCGGCCCGACGCGCTCGCCGGTGGCGTCGTGGGCGAGCCGTCGCTCGCCGGTCTGCGCCTCGCCGAGGAGCACGGCATGGCCGACGACGCGCGCAGGCGGCTGCGCGCCGACGAGAAGACCGACGACACGGTGACCGACGACGGGGAAGGGGACTGAGGTGCCGATCACCCCGGTGCTCACCGCCCGCTGGGCGACCGACGAGTCCTGGACACTGCGCAGCTACCGCAACGACGAGGGCTACGACGCGCTGCGCCAGGCCCTGGGCACGCCGCAGGACGAGCTGATCCAGCTGATCAAGGACTCCAGCCTCCGTGGCCGTGGCGGCGCGGGCTTCCCGACCGGCATGAAGTGGGGCTTCATCCCGCAGGGCGACGAGAAGGCCCACTACCTCGTGGTCAACGCCGACGAGGGCGAGCCGGGCACCTGCCGCGACATCCCGCTGATGATCGCCGACCCGCACGCGATGATCGAGGGCATCGCGATCGCGTGCTACGCGGTGCGCGCGCACCACGCGTTCGTCTACGTCCGCGGCGAGGCCGTCCACGCGTTGCGCCGGGTGCAGAACGCCGTGCGCGAGGCGTACGACGCGGGCTTCCTCGGTAGGGACATCCTCAGGTCGGGCTTCGACCTCGAGGTCACGGTGCACGCGGGCGCGGGCGCGTACATCTGCGGCGAGGAGACCGCGCTGCTCGACTCGCTCGAGGGGTTCCGCGGCCAGCCGCGGCTCAAGCCCCCCTTCCCCGCGACGCACGGGCTCTACCAGTCGCCGACGGTCGTCAACAACGTCGGCACGCTGGCGTCGGTCCCGCACATCGTGCGGCACGGCGCCGACTGGTGGAAGGGCATGGGTCCCGAACGCTCGCCCGGCACGAGCATCTTCTCGCTGTCGGGCCGGATCAGGCGTCCCGGGCAGTACGAGGCGCCGATGGGCACCACGCTGCGCGAGCTGCTCGACATGGCCGGCGGCATTCGCGACGGGCACGAGCTGAAGTTCTGGACCCCCGGCGGTTCGTCGACGCCGATGTTCACCGCCGAGCACCTCGACGTCCCGCTCGACTTCGACTCGGTGGCGGCCGCGGGCTCGATCAACGGCACCAGCGCGGTCATGGTCTTCGACGACTCCGACTGCGTGGTGCGCGCGGCGAAGCGGTGGTCGGAGTTCTACGCGCACGAGTCGTGCGGCAAGTGCACGCCGTGCCGCGAGGGCACCTTCTGGTACGTGCAGATCTACGAGCGGCTCGAGTCGGGCGGTGCCACCGCCGAGGACCTCGACACGCTCCTCGACCTGTCGGAGAACATCCTCGGCCGGGCGTTCTGCGCGCTGGGTGACGGCGCGGTCAGCCCGGTCACCTCGTCGCTGAAGTACTTCAAGGACGAGTACGTCCAGCACTACGAACAGGGCGGCTGCCCGTTCCGCCGCGGCGGGCGAGGCAAGGCCAAGGCGCTTGCGGGAAGCGAGAGCGCATGACCATCACCGAGGGCAAGGCGGGACCGCCCGCCGAGCGGCCGGCCGGCATCGTGACCGTGACGATCGACGGCGTCACCCTCGACGTCCCCGAGGGCACGCTGATCATCCGTGCGGCCGAGCTGATCGGCACCGCGATCCCGCGGTTCTGCGACCACCCGCTGCTCGAGCCGATCGGCGCGTGTCGGCAGTGCCTCGTCGAGGTCACCGACATGGGCAACGGTCGCGGCATGCCCAAGCCCCCCGCGTCCTGCACCACCGTGTGCATGGACGGCATGGTCGTGAAGACGCACGAGAGCTCCGAGGTCGCCGCGAAGGCACAGCGCGGCGTCATGGAGCTGCTGCTGATGAACCACCCGCTCGACTGCCCGGTCTGCGACAAGGGCGGCGAGTGCCCGCTGCAGAACCAGGCGATGAGCAACGGCCAGGGCGAGACGCGGTTCCACGACGTCAAGCGCACGTATCCCAAGCCACTCGCCATCTCCTCGCAGGTGCTGCTCGACCGCGAGCGGTGCGTGCTGTGCGCGCGGTGCACGCGGTTCTCCGAGCAGGTGGCGGGCGACCCGTTCATCGAGCTGCTCGAACGCGGCGCCCTGGAGCAGGTGGGGGTTTCTGCGGAGAAACCGTTCGACTCCTACTTCTCCGGCAACACCACACAAATCTGCCCGGTCGGAGCGCTCACGAGCACGTCGTACCGCTTCCGCTCGCGGCCGTTCGACCTGGTGTCGACGCCGTCGGTCTGCGAGCACTGCGCCAGCGGCTGTGCCAACCGCACCGACCACCGCCGCGGCACCGTCATGCGCCGGCTCGCGGGCAACGACCCCGAGGTCAACGAGGAGTGGAACTGCGACAAGGGCAGGTGGGCGTTCCGCTACGACACCCTGCCCGACCGTCTGCAGGTACCGCTCGTCCGTGACGACGACGGCCGGTTGACGCCGACGTCGTGGCAGGAGGCACTGCACATCGCCGGGCAGGGTCTTGCGGCCGCGCGCGGGAGGGCCGGTGTGCTGACCGGTGGCCGCCTCACGCTCGAGGACTCCTACGCGTACGCGAAGTTCGCCCGTGTCGCGCTCGGCACCAACGACGTCGACATGCGGGCGCGGCCGCACTCCGCCGAGGAGACCGAGTTCCTCGCCGCGCACGTGGCCGGCACCGGGCTCGGCGTCACGTACACCGACCTCGAGACCGCGCCGGCAGTCGTCCTCGCCGGCTTCGAGGCCGAGGAGGAGTCGCCCATCGTCTTCCTGCGGCTGCGCAAGGCCGCACGCAAGCGGGGCACGTCGGTCTACGCGCTCGCGCCGTACGCCACGACCGGGCTCGTCAAGACCTCGGGCACGCTGGTCGAGACCGCGCCCGGCACGGAGTCCGAGGTGCTCAACGCGCTCGCGATCGGTGGCGCCGACGCGGGTCTCGACGCGGCCGGCACCGCAGCCGCCGATGCCCTGCGCCAGGAGGGTGCGGTGCTGCTGGTCGGCGAGCGGCTGGCGAGCGTGCCCGGCGCGCTGTCCGCGGCGTCCCGGCTGGCACGGGCGACCGGCGCGCGGCTGGCGTGGATCCCCCGCCGCGCGGGCGAGCGCGGCGCCGTCGAGGCCGGCACGCTGCCCAACCTGCTGCCCGGCGGACGTCCCGTCGACGACGTCGAGGCGCGCGCGCAGCTGTCGCGCACCTGGGCGATGCGCGACCTGCCGATCACGCCGGGACGCGACACGGCGGAGATCCTCCGTGCGGCCCGTTCCGGCGAGATCGGCGCGCTCGTCGTCGCGGGTGTCGACCCCGACGACCTGCCCGACCCGGCGGGCGCGCTCGACGCCCTCGAGTACACGCCGTTCATCGTCAGCCTCGAGCTGCGCGCCGGCTCGGTGACCGACCGGGCCGACGTGGTCCTGCCGGTCGCGGCCGTGGCCGAGAAGGACGGCACGTTCGTCGACTGGGAGGGCAGGGAGCGCGCGTTCGAGGCGGTCTTCGCCGAGCGTGCGGCGATGTCCGACCTGACGGTGCTCAACGCGCTCGCCGACCAGATGGACGTCCACCTCGGGCTGCCCGACGCGTCGACCGCGCGGCACGAGCTGCGCGGTCTCGGCGAGTGGAGCGGCACCCGGGCTCCGGCGCCGAACACCCCGGCCGTCGACAAGCCGCGCCCCGCGACCGGTCAGGCCGCGCTAGCCACCTGGCACCTGATCCTCGACGCGGGTCGCCTGCAGGACGGCGAGCCGTACCTCGCGGGCACGGCGCACCAGGCGCATGCGCGCCTGTCCGCGGCCACGGCGGCGGAGGTCGGCGTGGGCGACGGCGGCGCGCTCACCGTCAGCACCGGTCAGGGCTCCGTCACGCTGCCGCTCGTCGTCACCGACATGCCGGAGCGCGTGGTGTGGCTGCCGACCAACAGTCCCGACTGCTCGGTACGCCGCGACCTGCGGGCCGACGCCGGTGACGTCGTGACACTGTCCGTGGGAGGTGCGGCGTGATCCAGCGAAGGAGCTCGACGAGCGCCTCGGAGGTAGGCGCCGCGTCGCGGTCGGCACCGGCTCTTACCTCATCGCGGCGTCTGCCGGAGAGGCGTGAGGAGGCGGTCGCGAATGTATGACGCGCTGATCTTGGCCGAGGAGCCGGGACGGGCCATCTTCGGGCACGACCCGTGGTGGATCATCCTCATCAAGGCGGTCGCGGTCTTCCTCTTCCTCACGCTCTTCACGGTGTTCAACATCATGTACGAGCGCAAGGTCGTGGCCCGCATGCACGTGCGGCTGGGGCCCAACCGGCACGGGCCGAACGGGTGGCTGCAGAGCCTCGCCGACGGCCTGAAGCTGATCCTCAAGGAGGACATCAACCCCCGCGGCGTCGACAAGATCACCTTCTGGATCGCGCCGGCGATCGCCGCCGGCGCCGCGTTCACGGCGTTCGCGGTGATCCCGTTCGGCCCCGAGGTCTCGATGTTCGGGGTCACGACGCAGTTGCAGCTCGCCGACTTCCCCGTCGCCGCGCTGTTCTTCCTGGCGATGAGCTCGCTCGGCATCTACGGCATCGTGCTCGGCGGCTGGGCGAGCGCGTCGCCGTACCCGCTGCTCGGTGGGCTGCGGTCGTCGGCGCAGATGATCAGCTACGAGGTGGCGATGGGCCTCTCGTGGGTGACGGTGTTCATGGTGGCCGGTTCGATGTGGACGTCCGACATCGTGGCGGCGCAGGCCGACCAGTGGATGCTGGTGCAGACGGCTTTCGTCCCGTTCGTCATCTACATGATCGCGATGGTCGGTGAGACCAACAGGGCGCCGTTCGACCTGCCGGAGGCAGAGGGCGAGCTGGTCGGCGGCTACCACACCGAGTACTCGTCGGTGAAGTTCATGAACTTCTTCCTCGCCGAGTACGTGAACATGGTCACCGTCTCGGCGATCGCCACGACCATGTTCCTCGGCGGCTGGCGCGCCCCGTGGCCGATCTCCCTGTGGGAGAACGCCAACCAGGGCTGGTGGCCGCTGCTGTGGTTCTTCGGCAAGCTGCTGCTCCTGCTGTTCGTCTTCATCTGGCTGCGCGGTACGCTGCCGCGGCTGCGCTACGACCAGTTCATGAAGCTGGGCTGGAAGGTCCTCATCCCCGTCGCGCTCGGCTGGGTGATGTTCGTCGGTGCGATGCGGCACGCGACGTCGTACGGCACGACACCGCGGATCATCGTGGCCGTCGCGCTGTTCGTGGTGCTGATCGCCGGCTACGCGCTCTGGGACCGCAGCCAGCGCCGGCGCGAGCGGGCCGAGGCGGCCGAGGACGAGGACTACGCCAAGCGGATCGAGGAGGACCCCATGGCAGCGGGTTATCCGGTGCCCACGCTCGACGCTCCTCATCTGCGTGACGTCGCACACCGGGAGGTGACACCGCGTGGCTGACATCAAGGGCTTCGGGGTGACCTTCTCGACGATGTTCAAGAAGACATTCACGGAGCTGTACCCCGAGGTCAGGAAGGACACGTTCCCGCGGTTCCACGGCCGGCACCAGCTGAACCGCTGGCCCGACGGCCTGGAGAAGTGCATCGGCTGCGAGCTGTGCGCGTGGGCGTGCCCGGCGGACGCGATCTACGTCGAGGGCGCGGACAACTCCGACGACGACCGCTACTCGCCCGGGGAGCGGTTCGGGCGGGTCTACCAGATCAACTACCTGCGCTGCATCCTGTGCGGGCTCTGCATCGAGGCATGCCCGACGCGCGCGCTCACCATGACCAACGAGTACGAGCTGGCCGACGACAACAGGAACGAGCTCATCTACACCAAGGAGATGCTGCTCGCCCCGCTGCGCGAGGGCATGGAGGCTCCGCCGCACCCGATGCGTCTCGGCGAGACGGAGACCGACTACTACGTCCACGCCACCCGCGAGGACGTCAGCACCGAGAAGCCGCGGGAGGACGTGTGACGAGCACTTCCGCGAAGGAGCTCCGCGAGGGAGGAGGCGGTCGCGGATGACGAGCACGGTCGGCTTCTGGTTCGCGGCGGTGGTGCTGCTCGTCGCCGCGGGGGCGGCGGGCGCGACCCGGCGCTACATCCTGTCCGGTGTCATCGGCACCATCGGGCTGCTCTCGATCCTGTTCGCGCTCGGCGGCATGCCGGTCGCGCACGGCGGCGAGGCGGCGACGTTCTGGATCTGCTCGCTGGTCGCGGTGCCGGCGGCCGTCACGATGGTGGCGGCGAAGAAGGCCGTGCACAGCGCGCTGTGCCTCGCGGTCGTGATGATCACGCTCGCCGTGCTCTACGCCGTGCTCGAGGCGCCGTTCCTCGCGTTCGTGCAGATCATCGTCTACACCGGCGCCGTCCTGATGCTGTTCCTCTTCGTACTGATGCTCGTCGGCGTCGACTCTTCCGACGCGTTGACCGAGACGATCCGCGGCCAGCGCGTCGCGACGATCGTGCTGGGCTTCGGGTTCCTGCTGCTCATGCTGTCCGGCGTGGGTGCGGCTCTGTCCTCCACGTCCGCGGGCAGCCTCGAACGCGCGAACGCCGACGGCAACGTCCTCGGCATCGCGACCGACCTGTTCACCACGTACGTCTTCGCGTTCGAGGTGACGAGCGCGCTGCTCATCACGGCGGCCCTCGGCGCCATGGTGCTCGCACACCGGCAGCAGACGAAGGTCGGCCAGAAGGTCCTCGGCCGCCGGCGGATCGCTGGTCCCGACCCGGGACCGATGTCTCCTCCCGGCGTGTACGCCCGCCACAACTCGGTCGACACGCCCGCGCTCCTTCCCGACGGCACGCCGTCGGAGCTCTCGGTGCACCAGGTGTTCCGCACCAGGGGCGTCGTCCGCGAGGTGGAGACCACGCCGGGCGGTGCCGTGACGGTCGCTCCGGAGGAGCCGCCGAGCGAGCAGGAGAAGGGCGAGCTGTCCGAGGGCGAGAGGAAGGGCGACTGACTCATGGAGGACGGCTCATGACACCTCTCGCGTACCTGCTGCTCTCGTCCACGCTGTTCCTCATCGGCGCGGGAGGCGTGCTGCTGCGCCGCAACTCGATCATCGTCTTCATGAGCGTCGAGCTGATGCTCAACGCCGCCAACCTCGCGTTCGTGGCGTTCTCGCGCATGCACGGCGAGCTCGACGGTCAGATCGTGGCGTTCTTCGTGATGGTGGTGGCCGCCGCCGAGGTCGTGGTCGGCCTGGCCATCATCATGACCATCTTCCGTTCCCGCAGGTCGGCGTCCGTCGACGACGCCAACCTGCTCAAGTTCTGAGAGGCACTGACAGATGCCCCCAGGTGCTGTGGCGCTCGCTGCCGAGCCGATGCATCCGGCCGCGGCGAGCGGTGCCTTCTCGCTGTCCTGGCTGCTCGTCGCCCTGCCGCTGGTCAGCGCGGCCGTCCTCCTGCTCGGCGGGCGCCGCACCGACCGGTGGGGGCACCTGCTCGGCTGCGCCTCGGTCCTCGGCTCGTTCGTCATCGGCCTCGTCACGTTCTTCTCGCTGATCGCGCGAGCACCCGGTGACCGTACGGTCGCCCAGCACCTCTTCAGCTGGGTCGCGGTGGGCAGGTTCGAGGTCGACTGGGGCTTCCTGATCGACCCACTGTCGATCTGCTTCGTGCTGCTCATCACCGGCGTCGGGTCGCTGATCCACGTCTACTCCGTCGGCTACATGGAGCACGACCCCGACAAGCGGCGCTTCTTCGCGTACCTCAACCTGTTCATCGCGGCGATGCTGCTGCTCGTCCTCGGCGACAGCTACCTGATGCTCTACATCGGGTGGGAGGGCGTCGGCCTCGCCTCGTACCTGCTCATCGGCTTCTGGCAGCACAAGCCGGCGGCGGCGGTCGCGGCGAAGAAGGCGTTCGTCGTCAACCGGGTCGGCGACTTCGGCCTGTCGATCGCGGTGTTCCTGATGTTCTCGATGTTCGGCGCCGTCTCGTTCACCGGCGTCTTCAACGGGATCGACGAGGCGAGCAACGGCGCGCTCACCGTCATGGGGCTGCTCATCCTGCTCGGCGCGACGGGCAAGTCGGCCCAGGTGCCGCTGCAGTCCTGGCTGCTCGACGCCATGGAGGGCCCGACCCCGGTCTCGGCGCTGATCCACGCGGCGACGATGGTCACGGCCGGCGTCTACGTCATCGTCAGGTCCAACCCCATCTTCGAGGCGGCGCCCAACGCGCAGATCGCGGTCACGGTGGTCGGCGCGGTCACGCTGCTGTTCGGCGCGTTCATCGGGTGCGCCAAGGACGACATCAAGAAGTCGCTCGCCGGTTCGACGATGAGCCAGATCGGCTACATGCACCTCGCGGCCGGTCTCGGACCGGTCGGCGCCGCGTTCGCCATCGCGCACCTGCTCGCGCACGGCACGTTCAAGGCGGTGCTGTTCCTCGGCGCCGGCTCGGTGATGCACGCGACCAACGACCAGGTCGACATGCGCAGGTTCGGCGGTCTGCGCAAGAAGATGCCGATCACGTTCTGGACGTTCATCCTCGCGTGGGCGGCGATCATCGGCGTTCCGCTGTTCGCCGGCTGGTGGACCAAGGACAAGATCATCGAGTCCGCGTTCGCGCACGGGCCCGTCGCCGGCTGGCTGCTCGGCGGTGCCGCCGCACTCGGCGCCGCGATCACCGCGTTCTACATGACCCGCATGGTCATCATGACGTTCTTCGGCAAGCAGCGCTGGGACGACGACGTCCATCCACACGAGTCACCACCGGTGATGACGGTGCCGCTGATCATCCTGTCGATCGGCTCGGTGTTCGGCGGCTGGTTCCTCATCGGCGGTGACCGGCTGGCGCACTTCCTCGAGCCGGTCGTCGGCGAGGCGCACCACGTCGAGCCGCCGCTCACGGCGACGACGATCACCGTCGGCCTGGGCGTCCTGATGGTCCTCGGCGTGCTGCTCGCCTGGCTGATGTACGGGCGACCCGCGGTGCCGGAGGTCGCACCCGTCGGCAACGCGCTCGTCCGCGCCGGCCGCCGCGATCTCTACGGCGACGCGTTCAACGAGTCGGTGTTCATGCGCCCCGGCCAGTACCTCACGCGGTCGCTGGTGTTCTTCGACAACCGGCTCGTCGACGGCGCGGTGAACGGCATCGCCGGCCTCGTCGGCAACACTTCGTTGTGGTGGCGGCAGGCGCAGACCGGTTTCGTCCGCTCGTACGCCCTGTCGATGCTGCTCGGCGCGGCCGTGGTGTCGGCGCTCGTCCTGATCGTGGTGGTGCTGTGACCGTCCCCTGGATCACCATTATCGCGGTGCTGCCGCTGATCGGGTCGATCGTCATCGCGGCGCTGCCGCGCACGAGCACGCAGTTCGCCAAGCGGCTCGCGCTGTTCGTCTCGCTGCTCGTCCTCGTGCTCACGGCGATCATGGCCGCGCAGTTCAGGCTCGACGGCCCGCGCTTCCAGTTCGTCGAGAGCTACCCGTGGATCCCGCAGTTCGGCGTCCGCTACGCGGTCGGCCTCGACGGGATCGGCCTCGTCCTCGTCGCGCTCACCGTCATCCTCGTGCCGATCGCGCTGATGGGCGCGTGGCGCGAGAAGGGCGCCGTCCGCGGCAAGAACGGCCCAGGCGCCAAGGGCTACTTCGCGCTGATCCTCGCGCTCGAGACTGCGATCATCGGCGTGTTCGCCGCCACCGACCTGTTCGTGTTCTACGTGCTGTTCGAGGCCATGCTCATCCCGATGTACTTCATGATCGGGAGGTACGGCGGTCCTCGGCGGCAGTACGCCGCGGTGAAGTTCCTGCTGTACAGCCTGCTCGGCGGCCTGCTGATGCTCGCCGCGGTGATCGTGCTCGCCGTGACGGCCAGGCAGCAGGGCGAGACGACGTTCGCGTTCGAGGCACTGCGCAACCTCAGCATCGACGAGTCGACGCAACGCTGGCTGTTCCTCGGCTTCTTCATCGCGTTCGCGATCAAGGCGCCGCTGTGGCCCTTCCACACCTGGCTGCCCGACGCGGCGTCCGAGGGGCGACCGACCAGCGCGATCCTGCTCGTCGGCCTGATGGACAAGGCCGGCACGTTCGGCATGATCCGCTACTGCCTCGAGCTGTTCCCCGACGCCGCGCACTTCTTCACCCCCGCGGTGATCGTGCTCGCCGTCGTCGGCGTCCTCTACGGCGCGCTCGCCACGATCGGGCAGAAGGACATCGTGCGGCTGATCGCGTACACGTCGGTGTCGCACTTCGGGCTGATCGTGCTCGGCATCTTCGCGATGACGTCCCAGGGCCAGGTCGGCGCGACGTTCTACATGCTCAGCCACGGGTTCTCCACCGGTGCGCTGTTCCTGCTGGCCGGCATCATGATCGCCAGGCGCGGCTCGCGGCAGATCGACGACTTCGGCGGGGTCATCAAGGTCGCGCCGGTGCTCGCCGGCACGTTCCTCGTCGCGTGCCTGTCCGGCCTGGCCATGCCGGGACTGTCGACGTTCGTCAGCGAGTTCCTCGTGCTGCTGGGCACGTTCACCCGCTACCCGGTGCTCGCGGTGATCGCCACGCTGGGCATCGTCCTCGCGGCGCTGTACATGCTGTGGCTGTACCAGCGCACGATGACCGGGCCGGGCGGGCCCGAGGTCGCGAAGATCAAGGACCTGGGCAGGCGCGAGAAGCTCGCGGTCGCGCCGCTCGTGGCGCTGCTGCTCCTGCTCGGTCTCTTCCCCAAGCCCGTGCTCGACGTCATCGACCCCGCGGTCCAGCAGACGATGACGAGGCTCCAGGTGCAGGACGTGAGTGCCGAAGGGAACAACCCGTGAACGCGCCCGTCATCGAGTACACCCAGCTGCTGCCGGTCCTGATCGTGTTCGGCGCGGCGATCGTCGGCGTGCTCATCGAGGCGTTCGTGTCACGGGACAGCAGGCGTGCGCTGCAGATCCCGCTGACCTTCGCGTCCCTGGTGGCGGGGTTCGTCACGCTGTTCTTCATCGACGATGTCCCCAACGCCGCCGCGATGGGCGCGATCGGCATCGACGCCCCGACCCTCTTCATCCAGGGCACGATCCTGCTGCTCGCGATCGTGAGCGTGCTGCTGGTCTCGGAGCGCAAGGTCGACGGTGGTGGTCCGTTCGTCGCGGAGGCCGCGGCGCTGCCGGGCAGCGAGCAGGAGCGGCGCGGCCTGCAGGAGGGCGCGCAGCACACCGAGGTCTACCCGCTGGTGTTGTTCGCGGTCGGCGGCATGCTGCTGTTCCCCGCGTCCAACGACCTGCTGATGATGTTCGTGGCGCTCGAGGTCATGTCGCTCCCGCTGTACCTGCTGTGCGGACTCGCCCGCCGCCGGCGGCTGCTGTCGCAGGAGGCGGCGCTCAAGTACTTCCTGCTCGGCGCGTTCGCATCGGCGTTCTTCCTCTACGGTGTCGCGCTGCTGTACGGCTACGCGGGCACCATCAGGCTCGCCGGCATCGCCCAGGCCGCGAGCACGAGCGCGCAGAGCGACATCCTGCTCTACGCGGGACTCGCCCTGCTGGCCGTCGGCCTGCTGTTCAAGCTCGGCGCCGTCCCGTTCCACGCCTGGACCCCCGACGTCTACCAGGGCGCGCCCACGGCGATCACCGCCTTCATGTCGGCGTGCACCAAGGTCGCGGCGTTCGGTGCGCTGCTGCGCGTCTTCTACGTCGCGTTCGGCGGGCTGCGCTGGGACTGGCGGCCGATGATGTGGGTGATCGCGATCCTCACGATGGTGGTCGGCTCGGTGCTCGCGATCACGCAGACCGACATCAAGCGCATGCTCGCCTACTCGTCCATCGCACACGCGGGCTTCATCCTCACCGCGGTGATCGACACCTCGACCCAGGGCCTGTCGAGCGCGCTGTTCTACCTGGCGGCGTACGGGTTCTCGGTGATCGGTGCGTTCGCGATCGTCACCCTCGTCCGTGACGGCGGCGGTGAGGCCAACGACCTGTCCCGGTGGGTGGGCCTGGGTCGCCGGTCACCGGTGGTCGCGGCGATCTTCGCGTTCTTCCTGCTCGCCTTCGCCGGCATCCCGTTGACCAGCGGGTTCACCGGGAAGTACGCCGTGTTTCTCGCGGCGGTCGACGGCGGCGCGCTGCCGCTGGTGATCGTCGGTCTGTTGAGCAGCGTGGTGGCCGCCTTCTTCTACGTGCGGGTCATCGTGCTGATGTTCTTCCAGCAGCCGAAGGAGGAGGCCGCGACCGTCGCCGTACCGAGCATGTACACCTCGATCGCCATCGGACTCGGGGTAGCGGTTACGGTGGTGCTTGGCATCGTGCCTGGTCCGGTGCTGCAGCTGGCGCAGCAGGCGGCCCAGCACCTGTTCGTCGGCTGAGGGGAGTGGAGCGGCATGTCCCGCGGCTCCTCGATCGGCACTGCCTTTCCGGTCGCCGACCCCGCCCTCGACACGTCGTTGCGGCTGCGCCTCGAGGCGGTCGAGGAGCTCCTCCTGCAGTCGGTCAAGAGCGAGTACCCGTTCGTCTCCGAGACCTCCAGCCACCTGCTCGTCGCCGGTGGCAAGAGGTTCCGGCCGTTGCTGACGCTGCTCGGCGCGCACTTCGGTGACCCCGAGGCGTCCGGCGTCGTGCCGGCGGCCGTGGTGGTCGAGCTGACCCACCTGGCGACCCTGTACCACGACGACGTCATGGACGAGGCCGTCCTGCGCCGCGGGGCGCAGAGCGCCAACGCTCGCTGGGGCAACACGGTCGCGATCCTGACCGGCGACTTCCTGTTCGCGCGGGCGTCCGACCTGCTCGCCGACCTCGGCCCGGAGTGCGTGCGCATCCAGGCCCGTACCTTCGAACGCCTGGTGCACGGCCAGATTCGCGAGACCGTCGGCGCCGAGGAGGGCGCCGACACCGTCGCCCACTACCTGCGGGTGATCGGCGACAAGACCGCGTCGCTCATCGCCACGTCCGGCCGTTTCGGCGCCTTGCTCGGCGGCGCCGACGACGCTGTGGTCGGCCACGTGACCCGCTATTGCGAGCGCATCGGCATGGCGTTCCAGCTGAGCGACGACCTGCTCGACATCGTCGGCGACTCCACCGAGTTCGGCAAGACCCCCGGCACCGACCTGCGCGAGGGCATCCACACCCTCCCGGTGCTGTACGCGCTGCGCTCCGGCGACCCCGCCGACGCCCGCCTGCACGACCTGCTCGCCACCGACTTCGACGACGACGCCAGGCACGCCGAGACCCTCGCGCTGCTGCGCGCCCACCCGGCGATGCGCGAGGCTCACGACGACCTCGTCCGCTGCGCCGAGGACGCCCGCGCCGCCCTCGAACCCCTCCCCGACGTCCCGTCCAGAGCCGTCTTCGAGTCCCTCTGCGACTACGTGGTGGCCCGCACCGTCTGACCCGCAGCGCCGCACCGTCTGACCCGCAGCGCCGCACCGTCCCACGCTGGTTCCACGTCACATGGCACTACCGGACCACCGGCGACTTCACATGGCACTGCCTGGTCGAATGCCGCCTATGTCCCGGTTCGTCGCCGGTAGTGCCATGTGAGGTGAGCGACCGGCCCGGTAGTGCCATGTGACGTGGGTGCGGGGTCACTGTCCACATATCGCGGTGGGTGACTCGTGCTCCGGGGTAGTCGTGCCGATGTACGGGACATGGACGACGACATCGTGACCCGCGCGAGCGCGGTTCGGAACGGGCGTACCAAGGGCCAGATCGACTACCTGGTCGACGTGGGGCAGTGGGTGCGGTTACGCGACGGCATCTACTGTCCGCGGGCCGCCCTGGACACCGTCTCGTCGGAGCGTGCGCGCCACCGCCTCCTCGTGCTGGCGGCTCAGCGGTGCCTGCGCGACGAATCGGTCGCGAGCATGTGGTCGGCGGCGCGACTGCACGGACTCCCGGTCCCGCCGACATGTGACCACGAGGTCGAGCTCACCCGCGAGACGAGTCGAGTTCGGCGCTATCCCGGGTTGCATGTGCGGGTTGCCGCGCTGCCGCCCGATCACCTGGCGTCGCTCGACGGCGTGATCGCGACGTCTGCTGCCAGGACGGTCGTCGACCTGGCCAGGAACCTTCCGCTCATCGACGGTGTGGTGGTCGCCGACGCCGCACTCCATCAGGGCCTGACGACGAAGGTCGATCTCGTCTCGGTCGTCAAGACGTGCCGACGTTGGCCGGGCGCCGCGCAGGCGCGTGGAGTGGTCGAGTTCGCGGACGGCGGAGCTGAGTCCCCGCTGGAGTCGAGGTCCCGTGTACGCCTCGTCCGCGACCTCGGCCTACCGACGCCGGAGCTCAACGTCGTGATCCCCGGTAGGGACGGGCGGCCGCTCGCGCGAGTCGACATGTACTGGCCGGAGTACCGAACGATCGGCGAGGCCGACGGCGCCATGAAGTACGGGGGAGGTGCGAGCACGCTCTTCCGCGAGAAGCTGCGCGAGGACGACCTGCGCGATCTCGACTACCAGTTCGTCCGCTGGACGTGGTGGGACATGGAAGGGCGGGCGATCCAGGTCGTCGCGCGCATCCGGCGGGCGTTCGCCCGCTATGCGGCGTGATACGTCAGCCACCCCCGCCGGTCACCGCGCGCAGCGCCTCGGCCAGGTCGCGGCCCGAGGGGGCGCGGTCGGGGTCGATGAGCCACTGGCCGAGCACGCCGCTCAGCAGTGCCGAGTAGAACGAGCCGAGGGTGCGGCTCTGCTCGTCGGTGACGTCCGCCTCGTCGATGCCCTGGATCACGGCGACCAGCCCGCGGCGTCCCTCCTCCTGGCCGGCGGCGAGCTGCGCGCGGAGCTCGGGGGACCGGCGGGCCTGCAGGAAGCTCTCGAAGCTGGCGGCCGCGAGCTCGGGCTGCCGGGTCGCCACTTCGAGGAGCCCCGTCCAGGCCGTCGCGAACCGCTCGATCGGGTCGCTGACGTCGTCGTCCGGCATCGCCGTGGCGAACTCCGCGCCCCACGAGTCCATGACCTCGAAGAGCGCGGCGTTGAGCAGCGCCTCCTTCGAGCCGAAGTGGTACCCGATCGCGGCCAGGCTGGTGCCCGCTGCCGAGGCAATGTCGCGCGCGGTGATCTGGGCGTATCCCTTCTCGCGCAGACACCGCACCGCGCCGCCCAGCAGGTCTTCCCGGTTACCCATGCGGTGACTGTAGCGCACGTCTGAGACGAACGTCTTGCACAAATGTCTCAGACGTGCGTACGATCCTCGGCATGGAGCACACCCCGGAACACACCCGCATCCTCGTCTCGGGCGGCGGCATCGCCGGCCTCGCACTCGCGTACTGGCTGCGCCGATACGGCTTCCGCCCTACCGTCGTCGAGCGGGCTGCCGCCCTGCGCGGGGGCGGTCAGGCCGTCGACCTCCGCGGAGCCGCACGCGACGTCGCCGAACGCATGGGCCTGATGCCCGACATCAGGTCGGCGCACACCGGTACCCGCGGCATGGCGTACGTCGACAGGCGCGGCCGCCGGCTGGCGTACATGGACACCGAGTCGTTCGGCGACTCGGGCGGCGCGATCGCCGACATCGAGATCCTGCGCAGCGACCTGGTGCGGATTCTTCTCGCGGCCGCGCAGGACGGCGTCGAGTACCTCTTCGACGACTCGATCACCGCGCTCACCGAGACCCCGGACGGTGTCGAGGTCGGGTTCGAACGGTCCGCGCCGCGCGTCTTCGACCTCGTGGTCGGCGCGGACGGAACGCGCTCGAACGTCCGCCGTCTCGCGTTCGGCCCCGACGACGGCTACGTCACCGACGGCGGCCACTACCTGGGAATCTTCGCGACGACGACGCCGTACGACCTCGACGGCTGGCAGGTCATGTACGCGATGCCGGGCAGGCTGGCGGGCCTGTACCCGACCGGGAGTGAGGGTGACGCGCGGGCGATGCTGTTCTTCCGCTCACCGCCGCTCGACGTCGACCGGCGCGACCTCGACGCGCAGCGGCGCGTGCTCGCGGACGCCTTCGCCGGCCAGGGGTGGGAGGTGCCCCGGCTGATCGAGGCGATGTGGCAGGCGCCCGACCTGTACGTCGACCGCGCGGCGAAGGTGACGATGGACCGCTGGTCGAGCGGCCGGGTCGTGCTGCTCGGGGATGCGAGCTTCGCCGGCTCGGTCGGCATGGGAACGAGCATGGCGCTGGTGGGTGCGTACGTCCTGGCGGGGGAGCTTGCCGTCGCCCGCGACCACCGCGCCGCCTTCACCGCGTACGAACGCGCGCTACGCGATTACGTGACGGCGTGTCAGAAGCCGCTGCCCGGCGGCGAGCGCGGGTTCCTGCCGCCGACGCGGCTGGAGATCTGGCTGCGCATCAGGTGCTCCGCCTGATGACGCGGCTTCCCGGCAAAGGACTGCTCACCGGCGGTCTGCAGGACACGGCCAACGCCGTCACGCTGAAGGACTACCGGTCGCCTCGCGTCGCCGGGAGGTGACCGGTGACGACGGTCAGTGGCCCTGCCAGGTCGGGCGTTCCTTCGCGAGGAACGACGCGACGCCGTGCACGAAGTCGTCGCTGCCGAACACCGTCCGCACGATGTCGTCGCCGTCCGGCAGCGCGGCCACCCGCAACCGGTGCACCGCCTCCTTGGCCGCCCACATGGTGAGCGGCGCGTGCTGCAGCAGGCGGTCGGTCACCTTGGCGGCGCACGCGTCGAGAGCGCCGTCGTCGCAGACCTCGGCGACGTAGCCCGCGGCGTGCGCCTCGTCCGCCGTGAACAGCCGGGCACGCAGCAGCATGTCCAGCGCCCTGGCTGGGCCGAGGTGGTGGACGAGGAGCGAGTACGAGTTCATCGACAGGCAGTTGCCGACCGTACGGGCGATCGGCACGCCGAAGCGCCCGCTGCGGGTGGCGACGCGGATGTCGCACACCAACGCGATCGCGAGCCCGCCGCCGACGCAGTAGCCGGACACCGCCGCGACCGTCGGCACGCGCACCCGCTCCAGCCGGCCGACCACCTCGCCGATCCGCGCCTCGTACGCGACACCGTCGTCGCCGCCGCTGAACTCGCGGAAGTGCGAGATGTCGGTGCCGGCGACGAACGCGCCGTCACCGGCACCCCGCAGCACCATCGCCCGTATTCCGGCGCCGTCCGCGCGTGCGCAGGCGTCGGCGAGGGCGTCGTACATCTCCCACGTCATCGCGTTGCGCTGCTCCGGCCGGTTGAACGTGACCCGCAGCACGGCGCCGTCGCGTTCGACGAGCAGTTGGTCAGACACGTGTCGTCTCCCTTCCCGGGTTCGCCTCGTCGCCCGCGCGCGACCGCCGCAGCCGGCGCCGCAGCGGCGGCCCGGCGACGAAGAGCACGGCGACGAGGAGGATCACGACGCAGATCGGCCTGGTCAGGACGATCGCCAGGTTGCCGTCGCCCAGTGCGGAGGTCTGCACGAGGGCCTTCTCGAACAGTGTGCCGATGACCAGCCCGAGCACGAGCGGCGCGATCGGCAGGTCGTACCGCTTCATCAGGTATCCCACGACGCCGAAGAAGAAGACGAGCAGCACGCTGAAGTAGTTGTTCCCGATGGCGTACGCGCCGACGAAGCTGGTGAAGAGGATCAGCGGGTACATGTACGCGTACGGCAGGCGGAGCAGCTGCGCGAACACCGGCGCCATCGGCAGGTTGAGGACGAGCAGGATCACGTTGCCGATGAAGAACGACGCGAGCAGGCCCCACACGAGCTCCGGTTGTTCCGTGAACAGCAGTGGTCCCGGCTGGATGCCGTAGATGGTGAACGCACCCAGGAGCACGGCGGTCGTCGCGCCGCCTGGGATGCCGAGCGTGAGCGTCGGGATGAAGTTGGCGTTGGCGGCGGAGTTGTTCGCGCTCTCCGGGGCGGCGACACCCTCGATCGCGCCCTTGCCGAACTCGTCGCGGTGCTTGGACACGCGCTTCTCGATCCCGTACGCCATGAACGACGCGAGCGTCGACCCGGCGCCCGGCAGGCAGCCGAGCAGGAACCCGATGACGCTGCCGCGCCCGATGGCACCGCGCGAGCGCGCGATGTCGGCCCGCTTGATCACCAGGTCGCGGAAGCGGGCGCGGATCGGGTCGACCGCCCCGACGCGGATCTGGTACAGCACCTCGCCGACGGCGAAGAGGCCGATCATCACCTGGACGTACGGGATGCCGGACAGCAGGTTGACGCTGCCGAACGTGAAGCGCGCCGTGTCACCCGCCGCGTCGGTACCGACGCAGGCGAGCAGCACGCCGGCGACGGCCATGGCGAGGCTCCTGAGCTTCGACTCCCCGGAGAAGCTCACGATGGTGGCGAGGCCGAGGGCCATCACGGCGAGGTTCTCCGGCGGGCCGAAGTCCAGCGCGAACCGCGCGAGCGGGGGAGCGACGGCGGAGAGGAGCAGCAGCGAGAACACCGCTGCCACGAACGAGCCGATGGCCGCGATCGCCAGTGCGGGACCCGCGCGTCCCTGCCGCGCCATCTGGTAGCCGTCGATCGTGGTGACGACGCTCGACGCCTCGCCCGGCGTGGAGATCAGCACCGAGGTGATGGTGCCGCCGTACTGCGAGCCGTAGTAGATGCCCGCCAGCATGATGAGGGCGGTGACCGGCTCGAGGGTGAGCGTGAGCGGGATGAGCACGGCCACGCCGGTGCTCGAGCCGAGTCCGGGGAGCAGGCCGATGATCGTGCCGAGCAGCACTCCGACGAAGCACCACAGCAGGTTCGTCGGGGTGAACGCGGTCTCGAAGCCGAGCAGGAGGTTCTGCAGCATCGACCGTCACGCCCCCAGGATCGCGAAGGCACCCCACGGCAGCGGGATCTTCATGAACAGGACGAACACCAGGTAGACGAACGCCGACGCCGCGGCCGCGACCAGCAGCGAGGTCGTGAAGCGGCGCCGTTCGACCCATGCGGACACGACGAGCACCATCAGGCCGAACGAGACGATGAACCCGAGGACGAGGACGAGGACGACTGTCGCCGTCACGAGCCCGAACACGGTCCACAGGATCCGCACCCGCTGCCGCCGAGTGCGTCCCATGACGTCGACGTCCGGCCCGTCCTCGGGCGCGGAGCGCTCCGCCGGTCGCCGCACCACCCGCACGGCGAGCACGGCGCTCAGCACCGCGAGCAGGACACCGCAGACGAGCGGCAGGAAGCCGGGTCCGACGCGGTTCCCCGAGACGAGGATGCCGTAGCCGAACGAGGTCACCGCCACGGTTGCGCCGATGACGGTGAGGCCGCCGTAGACGGCGACCTCACCGGGACGCAACGGCAATTCGCTCACGTCAGCACCTTGCGGAGCACCTCGTCGTTCTCATCGAGGTACGACGAGAAGTCGTCGCCGTACGCCGTGACGGGCTGGAGGTAGTTCGTGTCGATGTACTTCTGGTAGTCGTCGGACTCGGCGAACTTCTTGGCCACGGTCACCCAGCCCTCGCGCTGTGCGGCGGTGATGCCGCCGGTCGCGAGCACGCCGCGGAACTGCGCGAACGAGACGTCGATGCCCTGCTCCTTCGCCGTCGGGATGTCCTTCAGCTTGTCGTACGTGTACCGCTTCGGCGCGTACGCGCACAGCGCCTTGAGGTCGCCTGAGTCGAGCTGGCCGATCACCTCGCCGGGGTTGAGCGAGGCGATGTCCAGCTGGTCGCCGAGCAGTGCCGCGACGAGTTCGCTGCCGGACTCGAACGGGACGCGGTCGAACTTCGCGCCGTTCTGCTGTTCGGTCAGCGTGAGCACGATGTTGTCGAGTCCGGTCTTGCCGGAGATCCCGGCGACGACTCGCTCCTTCTTCGACTTCGCGACCACGTCGGCGCAGGTCTTCATCGGCGAGTCCTTCGGGACGACCAGCAGCGTATAGTCCTCGCCGACCTTCATGATCGGGGTGAAGTCCTCGCGCGTGAACTTCACCTTCTGCGTCAGCGGCAGGGCGAGCAGCGACGTCTCGGTGGCGAGGAGGTAGCGTGCGTTGCCCTTGCGGGACAGGAAGGACGAGTACCCGACCGCGCCCGACCCGCCGTCGCGGTTCTCGACGTTGACGTTGAGACCCTTCGCGGACTTCTCCAGTCCTGCGGCCATCGCGCGGCCCGCCAGGTCGCTGCCCCCGCCGGGTGCGAACGGGACGATCATCGTCGCGTTGCCGGTGGGTTTCCAGGCGCCGCCCCCGGTTTCGTCCGCCTGACCACCGCCCGCCATGTCGCCGCATCCGGTGAGGAGTGCGGCGACGAGGGTGACTCCGGTGATCGATGCTGTCGTCGTACGGTTCCGGCGCATGCTGTTCCTCCAGGTGGTCCCCGTCGAAGGGCTAGAGCGGGTCGGGGAGTGGCGGCGTGGTGTCGCCGTCCGCCGGCTCCTCGCCGGGCACGCCGACGACAGCGCCGCGCACGAGCTCGTCGACCTGCGCGGGTTCGTAGCCGATCTCGGCGAGGACGTCGGCCGAGTCGCCGCCGAGGAGGGGACCCGCGGCGCGACGGGTGGTGGGCGTGGCGGAGAGGCGGACCGGCGAGCCGAGCTGCCTGACCGGGCCCAGCACCGGGTGCGGAGCGTCCCAGAAGAAGTCCCGTACCGTGAGGTGCTCGTCGGTGAAGACCTCGTCGGTGGTGGCGAGGGGAGCGCAGGGCACCCCGGCCGCGTCGAGCGTCGCCACCAGGTCGGCCGTCGTGCGCGCCGCCGTCACTTCCTCGATCGCGGGGATGAGCGAGTCGCGGTTGGCCTGCCGGTCGAACGCGCTGCCGTAGCGCGGGTCGTCGCGGATCGCGTCGAGCCCGAGCGCCCCGCAGAACGCGGGCCATGTCCTGGCGGTGACCGCGCCCACGGTGATCCAGCCGTCGGCGGTGCGCACGGCCTGGTACGGCGCGGTCGACTGGTGTGCGGAGCCCAGCCGCTCGCCCGGCTCGCCGGTGGCGAAGAACCGGCCGGCCTCCCAGATCGCGAACGAGACGCCGGCCTCGTACAACGACACGTCGACGTGCTGGCCCTCGCCGGTGAGCTCCCGCGCGCGCAGCGCGGCGACCGCGCCGAGCGCGCCGTACAGGCCGCAGACGAGATCGCAGATCGGGACGCCGACCTTCACCGGTCCGCCGTCGGGCTCGCCGGTGACGCTCATGAGTCCGGAGCGCGCCTGCGCCATGATGTCGAGACCCGGCAGGTCGGCGAGCGGGCCGTCGAGCCCCCAGCCGGACGCCGAGACGTACACCAGCCGCGGGTTGATCGCGCGTACCGCGTCGTAGCCGAACCCCAGTCGGGCGAGGGTGCCTGGCCGCAGGTTCTGCACCAGGACGTCGGTGTCGGCGAGCAGCCGCCGGAGCACGTCCTTGCCCGCGTCGGCCTTGAGGTCGAGGGCGAGCGACCGCTTGTTCCTGTTGAGCCGGATGAACGGCGAGCTGTGGCCCTCGAGGAACGGGCCGGTGGCGCGGACCGGGTCGCCGCCGTCGCGGTTCTCGACCTTGATCACGTCGGCGCCGAGGTCGGCGAGTTGCATGGTCGCGAACGGCGCCGCCATGAACGCCCCGATCTCGACGACGCGCACGCCGGCGAGTGATCCTGTCGGTGCTGTCGCGTGCTCCGCCATGCCCGAACGACCTCGCTGTCGTCGTGGGGGACTGCAGTAGCCTATTGTCTACAACAGACAGATTCGATCTGACAAGACCGGATGGCGGTTGGTCAGGAGAGGACGGTCGTGACCGTGACCGACGCGTCGGCGCCGCACGCGGGCACGCGGGCGCCCAGGATCGCGACGCCGCCGAGCCTCGTCGACCTCGCGGTCGACACGTTGCGCCGGATGATCCTGCGCGGTGATCTGCCGCCCGGCGCCCGCCTGGTGGAGAACCAGCTCACCCACGAGCTGGGCATCAGCCGCCCGCCGCTGCGCGAGGCGTTGCGCATCCTGGAGCGCGAGGGCCTGGCCGTCCAGCAGCCGCGTCGAGGCGTGATCGTCGCGCCGCTGACCCTCCACGACGTGTACGAGATCTTCACCATGCGCCGCGAGCTCGAGCTCTTCGCCGTACGCCTGGGGGTCCCGGTGCGCGACCCGGCGCGGCTCGACCGCTGCCGGGTCGGGTTGGCGGCCATGGAGAGCGCGGCCCGAGCCGACGACGTGGCGACACACGCCGAGGCCGCCTTCGAGTTCCACGTGTCGGTGATCGCGCTCGCCGGTCATCGCCGGCTGGAGGACGCGTACCGTCGGATGCAGCTGCAGATGCTGCTGTGCATCGCGATGAACAGGCGGGCACGTGGGATCGGTGAGAACCTCCTCCAGGACGTCGCGCGGCACCGGCGGCTGCTGGTCAAGATCGAGGCCGGTGACCCTGCGGTCGTCCTCGACGAGCTGATGCACCACGGAGACCGCACGTTCCTCGACGGCATCGAGGACCGCCTGGACGGCCACAGCGAGGTCGCCCTGGAGTGGCTCGCCGCGGTCCGCGGTGGCAGTCACGAGCTCTAGGAGACCCGGTTGCGGCGCAGCCAGAGCAGGCCGGCCACGGGCAGCACGAGCGGGATGAACAGGTAGCCGCGCCCGTACGCCGACCAGACGGTCTCGTCGGGGAACGCCGCCGGGTCGACGAGGCTCGCCGTGCCGACCGCGAGCACCCCGAGCAGCTCGACCGTGCACGAGGCGATGGCGATGCGCCATGACGCCCGCCCGCTGCGCGCCATCATGACGGTCGCGAGCGCGTACACGACGGCCGAGAACGCCGACAGGAGGTACGCCAGCGGCGCCTCGGCGAACCGGTCGGCGATCTGCACGGCGGCGCGTGCGCCGGCCGCGACCGTAAAGACCGCGTAGACGCCGACGAGGACCCGGCCGGGTCCGCTGCGTCGCTTGCGTACCGGCTCAGGCACCGGCCCACACCTGGTTCATCCGCGCGACGAGGACCGGCACGACGAGGCACGCGACGGCGAGCACCGCCGAGCTCCACCTGCTGCGGTCCATGAACCCCCACACCATGCCCACCGGCAGGACGAGCAGCGAGCCGAGGAGGTAGAGCAGGAACGTCGCCATGCCGTCCGCGGGACGTTCGCCCCCGGTCATCATGACGACCGCGAGCACGAGCTGCACCAGGAGCCCGAGCTCGAGGACCGCGAGCGCGGCGAGATGGATCATCCCCATCGGCTTGTTCGCGGCCGTCATGACGAGACAGAACAGCGCGACCGCGAGCGGCGCGATCGTCAGGACGAGCGACAGGGTGGGGTTCATCGAGGGGTCCAACCTCCTAGAGACCGGCGTACGAGTGCAGGCCGTTCAGCCAGACGTTGACGACGACGAGGTTGAACAGCACGCACGCGTAGGCGACACAGCAGATTACCGCCGCGCGTCGCGACTTCCATCCGGCGGTCGACCGCGCGTGCAGGTAGGCGGCGTACGCCACCCAGGCGATGAACGCCCACGTCTCCTTGGGGTCCCAGCCCCAGTAACGACCCCAGGCCGCCTCCGCCCAGACGGCGCCGGTGACGATCGCGAACGTCCACAGCGGGAACGCGAACACGACGGTGCGGTGCGCGAGCCGGTTGAGCACCTCGGCCGCCGGGAGGCGTCCCGCCCCGTCATCGGAGGCATCGGCGTCCCGCCGCGACCGCACCAGGTAGAGGACCGCGAAGACGGTGCCGGCGGTGCTGGCGCCCGCGGCGACGATCGCGGTGGTCACGTGGATGACGATCCAGTACGAGTGCAACGCGGGCACGAGTTGCGGGAGCGGTCGGTAGAGCACTGTGGTGGCCAGCGCGATGCCGACCACGGCCGGGAGCATGACGAACAGCCCGAGGTGACGCCGTGTCGACTGCCTCTCGCGGCGGGTGAGGACGAGCAGCGCCACGACCGCGGACAGGACGAGCGCCGACACGAACTCGCCCATCGTCCCCCACGGCGCGCGTCCCGCGGCGACGCCGAGCGTGACGAGGTGACCGGCGTGCAGGCACGCGCCGCCGGCCGCGACCAGCCAGCCGAAGCGGCCGGCGAGTGGTGGCATCGTCGCCAGCACGCCTGGCGATGCGCCCGTGGTCGCCGCCCGGGTGGGGCCGTACGCGAACGCGTACAGGACCAGGGCGAGCACGTACGCGGCCACCGCGCCGGTCATCAGCTGGTCGCTGACGGGGACCAGGGCGGCGGGCATGCGGCTCCTCGCGGGGACAGAGATGGCGACACAACGTCCGGAACTATAGCGACATCGTGTAGCCAACTCCACTGGTGGGTCGGCCCTACGATGGGGCGGTGTCCCCGGCCAGCGGCAACCTCGACGCGCATCGCGCGACGATGCGGAGCCGCATCCTCGTGGCCGTCCGGGAGCTCGCCCTGACCCGCGGCGTCGACAAGGTCTCGTTCGCCGACGTCGCCGCGCAGGCCGGACTCGCGCGCAGCGTCGTCTACCACTACTTCCCCGACAAGCGCGCCCTGCTGATCGCACACGCCGAGGACGAGACGACGCGGTTCATGGACGCGTTCACCGCCGCGCTGTCCGGCACGGCGTCCGCGACGGAGCGGCTGCGGCTGTACGTACGGATGCAGCTCACCGACTTCGTCGAGCACCCGCAACCGGCCGGTCCCGAGCTCGCGGTGCTGCTCGGACCTGACGGGTACGAACGGATGCACGCGCACGTCCGCCCGCTGGCCACGCTGCTCACCGAGATCGTGGCCGAGGGCATGGCGTCCGGCGAGTTCGCGACGGGCGACCCCGGGGCGGCGGCCGCGCTGGTGCACGGCTGCCTCGGCGCGGAGCGCCACCCCCTGGGGCAGGGCCACCACGACCTGGCTGCCACGATCGGCCGCGTCACCGCGTTCGTCCTCCGGGGGATGGGCGCCGACGAGAACGCCTCGCCCCGCCTCGAATGATCACGTTCAGTTGGTGAAGCCGCACCGAACACGGCCCATGCGCCGTGGGAAGTGCACCGTCACCGTGGGAAGTGAACAGGGTGCCCGTCCAGGCCCGTCCGTACGCGGACGGCGCTCACGATCAGCCCACCCAGGGTCAGGCCGGCGGCCACCAGGTAGATCGGTCGCGGCCCTGCGGCGGAGTCGGTGATCATCCCACCGAGCCAGCCCGCGCCCGCTGCGGCGACCTGGTATCCGGAGGCGTTGACCGCCATCGCCAGCGTCGGTGCCTCGGCCGCCGCCGACATGACCCGGGCCTGCATCCCGGGGATGATCGCGAAACCGAGCCCGCCGATCGCGACCACCGCGACGGCGGATGGCGCCGGCGTGACGGCGACGAGCCAGACGACGACCAGGACCGCGGCCAGGAGACCGAGCATCGCGGGTTGGGCGCTGCGCGGGTACCGGTCGAAGAGCGCGCCGCCGACCAGGTTGCCGAGCGTCGCGCCCACGCCGTAGCAGAGGAGCAGCGCGGGCAGCCGGCCGGCGGGATGTCCGGCGACGTCGGTGAGCAGTGGAGCGAGATAGCTGAACACCATCAGTACGCCGGCGTTGCCGACCGCGGTGATCGTCAGCGCCAGCAGGACCGGTGGCCGACGCAGCACCCGCAGTTCTGCCACCGCGGAGGTCCGGCTCTTCTCGCGTTCGGGATCCTCGATCATCGCGAAGACCAACAGGAGACCTATCAGGCACGCCACTCCGATCGCGGCGAAGGTCGCACGCCACCCCCATCGCCCTCCGATCAGGGTGCCGATCGGTGCCCCGATGATCATGGCGAGGTTCATGCCGAACGCCAGCCTCGCCACAGCAGTGGCCGCACGGTCGGGCGACGCCGAACGGACCGCAACGACGATCGCGTGGGCGAAGAAGGTGGACGTGACGAGTGCGGTGATCACCCGCGCGGCCAACAGGAGCGAGAAGTCGGGAGCGAGGGCGGAGCAGGCGTTGCCCGTCGCGGCGACCCCGAGCAGGATCAGCATCAGCCGCCTGCGGTCGGCGCCGGCGGCGAGCGCGGTCAGCGTCGGCCCTCCGATGATCATGCCGACCGCGTACGCGGTGACGAGCAGTCCTGCGGTGCCGACGGTGACGTCCAGGTCGGCGGCGACCTCGGGCAGGATCCCGGCCACCGCGAACTCGCCCGTCGTGATGCTGAAGACGCAGAACATCAAGATCGCAAGTCGGATCACGCGGGTACGGTAAAGGCTGACGTCAACGTGAGGGTCAAGCGGAGAGCGGCGGTAGGAGGTGGCTGACCCTGAAGATCGGAGAGCTGGCCGAGCGGGCCGGTGTGAGCGTGCGGGCGTTGCGCTACTACGAGGAGAAGGGCGCACTGAACCCGGACCGGACGCAGGGCGGGTATCGCGTGTTCGACGACGCCGACGTGCAGACCGTCGGTCACGTCCAGACGTTGCTCGCTGCCGGCCTCGGCCTCGACCTCATCGGCCAGATCCTGTCCTGCATGACCGGGGAGACCCTGTTGCTGGACGACTGTCGCGAACGCCTCGAAGCCGAGCGACGGCGCATGACCGAAGGCGTCGACCGGATCATCACCGCGCGGTCGATCCTGGACGACCTCCTCGCGGACACGACGCCCGGGATCGACGTCAGTCGGTGAAGAACCTCGTCAGGACGGGGCCGAGGGACGCGGGGTCGGCGACGTGTCCCTGGCCCTCGACCGTACCGCGCACCGCGCCGGGGACGCTCGCCGCGATCGCGTCGGCGGCCCGGTCGAAGAAGTCTGCCGGCAGGTCGCCCATGCCGGCCTGGGAGTCTGCGCTCCGCCCGCCGTTGACCACCAGGGTCGGCCGGGCGACGGCGGCGAGGCGGTCGGTGGGTGGCCGGTAGTCGCCCATGCAGGCCGCGTCGTAGGCGAGGGTGTGCGCGACGGCCACCATGGCGGGCCAGTACGGCGAGCTCCTGGCTCCGGCGATGTCCTCCGCGGACGAGCCGGCCAACCACATGAACAGCTCGAGCGCCTCGTCCCGCCGGCCGGCGGCGAGCACCGGTCCGAGCCGCTCGACGTACTCCTTCGCCCGCTGCCACAAGCCGTCGGCGACGCAGTACGGCACGTCGTAGACCGCGAGCCGGTCGACGGGGACGCCGGCCGCGGCGGCCTCCAGGACGAGCCCGCCGCCCGACGAGGCGCCGAACAGGTGCGCCGGTCCACCCGCCTCGGCGGCGAGCGCCTCGATGTCCTCGAACTCGCGCTCCACGGCGTACGGAAGGGTGTCGCCGCTCTGGCCGCGGCCGCGCCGGGCGTAGTTGTACACGGTGAAGTGCCGCGCGAGCCACGCGGCGAGCGGCGCGTTCTCCGAGCCGTCGTCGAGGCCGCCGCCGACCAGGATGACGGTCGGCCCGCTCCCGCTGCGGTCGTACGCGATCGATGTACCGTCCTTCGACGTCACGCTCGTCATGGCCGCCTCCTTGTCGCGGAATGCATGTCGCACCCTACGGGTTGACGAGCGAGGATGGGCGTACGCGACGAGAGGGGCCGACGATGAGCTGGCTGTTCGGCAAGACCCTGCACCTGCCCTCGCCCGACGAGGCGCTGCCGGGACGTGACGCGTCCCTCCCCGTTCCCTCGGCCCACGAGGTGCTCGGGCACCCGCTGGCGCCGCCGTACCCCGACCACCTGCGGACCGCCGACTTCGCGCTCGGCTGCTTCTGGGGCGCCGAGCGGCTGTTCTGGCAGCTCGACGGCGTGTGGACCACGGCCGTCGGCTACGCCGGCGGCTACACGCCGAACCCGACGTACGAGGAGGTCTGCAGCGGACGCACCGGCCATGCCGAGGCCGTGCGCGTGGTGTACGACCCCGAGGTCGTCTCGTACGAGGTCCTGCTCAAGGTGTTCTGGGAGAACCACGACCCCACCCAGGGCATGCGGCAGGGCAACGACGTCGGCACCCAGTACCGCTCCGCGGTGTACGTCCACGACGCCGCCCAGCGCGAAGCGGCCGAGACGAGCCGCACCGCGTACAACGACGAACTGCAGCGCGCCGGACACGACGCCGTCACCACCGACATCGTCGAGGCCGGTGCGTTCTACTTCGCCGAGGACTACCACCAGCAGTACCTCTACAAGAACCCGAACGGCTACTGCGGCATCTCCGGCACCGGGGTGAGCTGTCCGGTCGGCCTCGGTGTGAGTACGTCAGACGAGGGACGGAACCCGCCCCGCGTGTGACACGTCTCCTGGTGCCGCAATCGCCGGCACGAGGATCGGGCCGGCCCGAGATCACAGGGACGGCACATGACATCTCTCCAGCACCAGCACCAGTCGCAGAGCCTTGACCCCGGTCCCGCTCCGGCAAGCGTCCGTGCGGTGTTCTGGCTCGTGATCGTGCAGGCCGTGTTGGGCCTGGCCGTCGGGCTCCCGGTCGCGTACCTGAGCAAGGACGCCATCCTCGCCCAGCAGCCGGCCACACCCGGCGTCGACGCGGAGGCAGTGTGGAGTGCGGGCTTCGCCATCGGCGTCGTCGTGGCGATCGGGTCGGCCCTGATGTGGCTGCTGTTCGCCGTCAAGCTCAAGGAGGGGCGCAACTGGGCACGCATCACGATGATCGTGCTGTCCGTCATCTCCCTCGTCTTCACGCCGATCAACCTCCTCAACACCGCCGGCGCCACTCCCGTGGTGCTGCTGTCGTCGTTGCCCGGCCTGGTGATCACCGTCGTCATCCTGGTCCTGCTCGCGAGGGACCCGGCGAAGAGCTGGACGCCTGCCAAGACCGCTTACCTGAAGTCGGGCACGCCGTTCTGACGAGTACGGGACGCTCCAGTACTTGCGCGGAGTGACACCGGTCTCCTATCTTCCTCTCAGAATAACGATGTTGTTTTCGGTATTCTGAAATATGCCTGCGCGGGGGGCGTCGAGGCAGCCGCCGAGGAGGACCCATGACCGCGCGCTTCATCTCCAGACGCAACGTGCTGCATGCAGGCGGCGCCCTCACCGGCGGAGCGGTGGCCGGAGCGCTGGGCATGGCGGAACCCCCGCCCGCCGCTGCCGCCGCCCCCGTCGGGTCGGCCGAGCCGAGCGGTGGACAAGAGCCGGACGCGAAGACCGCACTGACGTGGTGGCCGCCGCAGCGGCAGGTCTGGACCCCGGTGGGCTGGAAGGGACACCTGTTCCGGTTCGACGTGTTCTACAACGGCACGACCGTCTGCCAGCCCGCGATCGCGCTGCCGCCGAGCGACGCGCCGACGCTGAAGCCGTACCTCGCGAAGTACAAGGGCAAGGACTTCCAGGTCACGCCCGTGATGCCGGACGGCGGCGGGATACCGGCGCTGGCCGACGAGCCGTACTACATGTACAAGGGCGACTACGGCGTCGGCCACCAGGGCTGGCGGACGGACAGCGACACCCCGGTGCTGTGGACCGACTACCGCCGCCAGGAGGGCCTGGTCCTCCGCCAGGAGATGTTCGCGCACCTCAAGGGCGGCAAGCCGGTCGACACCGCGTCCGAGCCGATCTACGCGTGGACGCGGTTCTCGGTGGAGCACGTCGACGAGCTGAAGGCTCCGCGCGACTTCGAGTTCGTGCTGCGGCTCAGCAAGGCCTACCTCAAGCACCGGGTCGGCCCACCACAGCAGCAAGAGGCGTTCATCACGATGGAGGTCACCCCGTCGGCGGCGCCGCTGCCGTCGCCGCTGCGGATCGACCGGATCTGGAACCCCGACGGACGCCCGCTGACCGTCCGCGTGTACGACGACGCCGACGACGTCCGGATGGTCGTCGGGACACCCGCCAAGGGCACCATCAGCCTGACCGAGGCCAAGGGTCACCCCGGTGTCTTCGACCTCAAGCTCGGGTTGCCGGTGAAGCAGGGCACCCACGTCGACGTCCTGTTGCCGATGCTGCCGCAGCCGGCCGCCGAGGCCGACCGGGAGTGGCAGCTCGGCCGCAAGGGCGCCCTCGCCGAGGCGGAGAGGTTCTGGCGCCCCACCCCGTCGACCGCGACGACGCTGCGCACCCCGGAAAGCCGCGTCAACGAGTACTTCCGGCGCAGCGTGCAACTCGCCGAGGTGATCGCGGAGAAGAGCCCCGACAGCGGCAAGTACACGTTCCTCACCGGCTCCTACGGCTACGACCTGCTGTGGAGCACGCCGACCTCGATGGTCAGCCACATGTTCCTCGACCTGCTCGGCCGGCACGAGGTGGTGGCGAGGCATATCGACCTGTACCGCGACGTGCAGGGCGTGCGGCAGCCGCCGGGGGACGCGTACGAGAACATCTCCAAGGAGGGCTTCTTCGCCACGCCGCTTAGCCTGCAGTCGTTCGACTGGCTCGGCGACCACGGCGCGATCCTCGAGGCGGCGGCGCGGCACGCGTTGCTCAGCTGGGACAAGAAGTTCCTCGACACCTGGCTCGAACCCATCGTCGACGCCTGCGACTTCATCAAGCGCGCCTGCGCGTACACCGACCACGACGGCATCGCCGGCCTGATGCCACCGGCGGCGTCCAACGACACCGGTGTGGAGCAGCAGTCGATCTGGATCCAGGTATGGAACTACAAGGGCCTGGCCAGCTCCGTACGACTGCTCCGCCGCGTCGAGCACCCGCGGGCCGCCGAGTTCGAGAAACTGGCCGACTCGTTCCGTTCCGCCTTCGTCAAGGCGCTGCGCGACGCCGCCGCGTCGGCACCGCGCTGGACCGATCCGGACGGGAAGAAGCATCCGGTGCTGCCGAGCAAGTTCTCCGGCCCGGAGAGCCCGTGGCCGTTCCTCGAAGCCTTCGACACCGGGGCGCTGACCGCGGTGTGGGCCGGCCTGATGCCCGCCGATGACCCGCTGATGCGGTCGTACCTCGAGTTCTTCCGGGTCGGTCCGAACGTCGAGCTGTTCGACCCGTGGCACCACACCGCGCTGGACCGGGTGGTGCTCGACCACGAGCAGAGCAGCGGCGAGCCGTGCTACAGCTGGAACCTGTTCCACAGCTGGCAGCGCGCCGACCGAGCGCGCTTCCTCGAAGGCGTGTACGGCCTTCTCGTCGGCGCGTGCTCACCGGACACCTTCATCGCCGGCGAGCACCGCAACGCGATGTACGGGAGCCTGTTCGTCCAGCCGCTCGTGACGTGGGCAGCGCGTCACGCCCTGGTCGACGACGCCATCGTCGACGACGAGCTGCACCTGCTGCGGCTGTGCCCGCTGGCCTGGGTCTCGGCCGACACCCGTACGACGTTCGACCGCGCGCCGACGCTGTTCGGCGTCGTCGATCTGGACTTCCGGCTGTCCGCGGACCGCCGCACGCTGACCGTGTCCTTCCACGGCGACTGGCGCCGGCGTCCGCGCCGGATCGTGCTGCACCCGCCGCCGGTGCCCGGGCTGCGCTGGGTGGTGGTGAACGGCCGCCGTCACCGGGCCGACCGCACCGTCGTCGTCTGACCGGCTGCGGAGGGACACCGTCATGAGCGTCAGCAACTCCCGTTACCTCGCACTGGTGGCACTGCTGCTCGCCGCGGTGACCGCGACCGGCTACGCCGCGGCACCGGCGCACGCCGCGCTGACACCGCGCGACGGGCGTCAGGTCGACCTGGCCGCCGCCCAGGAGTCGCGACGGTCCGCCGCCCGGGAGTCGGCGCCGCCGACGGGCGACGTCACCGGCGACGGCAAGGCCGACCTGGTCGCACGGGACCCGGGCGCGGACAGCGGCAGCTTCCGCCTGTACGCGCACGATGGGGCGACTGCCTCGAACCCATGGGCGTCCTCGGTCGCTTCGGGTGGCGCGTGGGACTTCGCCGACGCGTTGCTGCTCGGCGACGTCACCGGCGACGGCAGGCCGGACGTCGTCGCCCGCGACCCGGCGGCCGCGGACGGCACGTTGTGGGTGTACCCGCACGACGGAGCCACGTCCGGCAACCCGTGGACCGGCAGGTTCGCCGCCGGCACCGGGTGGAACGAGTACCGCACCCTGCTGCTCGGTGACGTCACCGGCGACGGGCGTCCGGACCTGCTCGCGCGTCAGCAGGCAGCGGCGAGCGGCACGCTGTTGGTGTACCGGCACACGGGTGCGGCGTCCGGCAACCCGTGGACCGCGCCGCCGGTCTGGGCAGGCACGGGGTGGAACCTCGCGACCGCGATGATGCTCGGCGACGTCACCGGCGACGACAACGCGGACATCGTGGCGCGTGACGGCGCGGGCAGCCTGTGGGTCTACCCCCACAACGGCGTCACCGACGGCAACCCCTTCACCAGCAGGTACGCCGCCGGCACGGGCTGGAACTTCGCCGACGTGCTGCTGCTCGCGGACGCGACCGGCGACGGTCACTCCGACGTGGTCGCCCGCGACGGCGGTGACCTCTGGGTGTACCCGCATGACGGCGGGACGACCGGCAACCCGTGGACGGCGGCCCGGTTCAGCGCCGGGAGTGCCTGGGACTACGCCAACGCGATCGTCGCCGGTGACGTCACCGGCGACGGCCGTCCGGATCTGCTCGCCAGGATGCATCGTGGTGACCTCTGGGTGTACCCGAACGACGGTAGCTCCCCGTGGCAGGAGAGGTTCGCCGCCGGCAGCCGGTGGGCGTTCGAGAACCAGTTGCTGCTGGGGGACGTCACCGGCGACGGCGAACTCGACGTCGTCGCCCGCGATCCCGCCGTCTCCGACGGTTCGCTGTGGGTGTATCCCGGCGACGGCTCGGCGGACCGTGACCCGTGGAGCGGCCCGCGAGTCCTGGCCGGCACCGACTGGAACCTGGCGTCCGCGATGATGCTCGGCGACCTCACCGGAGACGGTCACCAGGACCTGCTCGCTCGGGACCGCACCGGCGAGCTGTGGATCTACCCGCACGACGGCTTGGTCGCGGGTCACCCCTGGACGGTCGAGCGGGTGTGGGCGGGCACCGGCTGGAACACGGCGGCGCGGCTCGCCCTCGGCGACGTCGACGGCGACGGCGACGCGGACCTGGTCGACCAGGAACGCGACGGTTCGCTGTGGGTCTACCCGACCGGAGCGGACCAGCCCGTGCGGGTCGACGGTGACTGGTCTGACGTCACGGCGCTCACCCTGGGGGACGTCGACGGCAGCGGCCGGCTCGCGCTTGTCGTCCGCGACACCTCGGGTGAGCTGTGGATCCACCCGCACGACGGCAGCACCGGCGGCGACCCCTGGTCGTCTCGCCGTTCCGCCGGTACCGGGTGGAGCTTCGCGTCGGCGCTCCTGCTCTGAGCTAGCCGCGGAGTGCGGTGAGGGTGTCGGCGAGTTGGTCGACGGCCCAGTCGATGTCGGCGGCGGTCACCACCAGCGGCGGTGCCAGCCTGATCGTGGAGCCGTGGGTGTCCTTGGCGAGGACCCCGCGCTCCATCAACCCCTCGCAGACCTGGCGGCCCGTGCCGAGGGCGGGGTCGACGTCGATGCCGGCCCACAGGCCGAGGCCGCGTACCGCCGTCACGCCGGACCCGGTCAGCGCGCGGAGTCGGGTGTGCAGGCGGTCGCCGAGCACACGGGCGCGTTCCTGGTAGGTGCCGGTCGCCAGCATGCGCACGACCGTGCGGCCGACGGCGCAGGCGAGCGGGTTGCCGCCGAACGTCGAGCCGTGCTGGCCGGGGCGCAGCACGCCGAGCACGTCGGCGTCGGCGACGACCGCGGACACCGGCACCACGCCGCCGCCCAGCGCCTTGCCGAGCAGGTAGACGTCGGCGACCACGCCGAAGTGCTCGCAGGTGAGCGTGTAGCCGGTACGCGCGAGGCCGCACTGGATCTCGTCGGCGATGAAGAGCGTGCGGGTGCGCGTGCACAGCTCGCGGATCCGGCCGAGGTAGTCGGGCGGCGGGACGAGCACGCCGGCCTCGCCCTGGATCGGCTCGACGAGCACCGCGACGGTGTCGTCGTCGATCGCGCGCTCGAGTGCCGCCGCGTCGCCGTACGGGACGGTGCGGAACCCGGGTGTATACGGGCCGAACCCGTCGCGCGCCTCCGGGTCGTCGGAGAAGCTGATGATCGTCGTCGTGCGGCCGTGGAAGTTGCCGGCCGCGACGACGATGTTGGCCCGCCCGGCCGGGACGCCCTTGACCTCATAGCCCCACTTGCGTGCCACCTTGATGCCGCTCTCGACGGCCTCCGCCCCGGTGTTCATCGGCAGCACCATCTGCTTGCCGACGAGGGCGGCGAGCTCGGCGCAGAACGGGCCGAGCTGGTCGTGGTGGAACGCGCGGCTGACGAGCGTCACCGCGTCGAGCTGGCGGTGCGCGGCCGCGAGGATCTCGGGGTTGCCGTGGCCGAAGTTCACCGCGGAGTACGCGGCGAGGCAGTCGAGGTACCTGCGTCCGGTCACGTCGGTGACCCACGCGCCCTCCGCCGTCGCGGCGACGACCGGCAGCGGGTGGTAGTTGTGCGCGGCGTACGCCTCGACGAGCGCGATCTGCGCGGCCGGGCCGTCGGTGTCGTCGGCTCGGGCGGGGGTGGTCGTCACCGTCATGCGGTCCTCCTCGGCAGTGGCTCTCACCGCTCACGGTACGAGTGCCCGCGGGCGCAAACAATCGCCATCGCTTGCGAGTGGACGATAGATTCGTTGCGTCTTCGTTCACATATCGGCGCTTCGTTGCGTCTGGTGGGAGGTCCGGAGTGGACGCGATCGACCAGCGGGTGATCGGTTGCCTGGTCAGGAACGCGCGCAGCACGTACGCGGAGATCGGCGCCGAGGTCGGCCTGTCCGCGCCCGCGGTCAAGCGCCGGATGGATCGGCTGGTCGCGAGCGGGGTGATCCGGGGGTTCACCGCCGTCGTCGACCCCGACGCGCTCGGCTGGACGACGGAGGCGTACGTGCAGGTCTACTGCAAGGGCGTGGTCGCCGCGCACGACCTCGGTCGCAGCCTGGAACGGGTGCCCGAGGTGGTGAGTGCCTGCACGATCTCCGGCGGGGCGGACGCGATGGTGCACATGCTCGCGTCCGACATCAGGCAGCTGGAGCAGGCGATCGAACGCGTCCGCGACGAGCCGAACATCGACCACACCGAGAGCGTGATCGTCCTGTCCCGCCTCGTCGACCGGGGCCAGGCCTGAGCCGTCGGCCCTGCCGGTTCTTGGTCGTACGTTCACCGCGCGGATGCTCCGTCCGCACCCGGCACCGGTAGAACCGGGGGTGGTCGCCTGGTGGTGAGGGAGGCACGGTCATGTCCACGAGGTTCGCGTTCGGGATCGGGCTCGTGGTGGCGTTGCTGGTCGGTGCGATGGGCGCGGGGGACGGGCGATCGACCGCCACGGCGTCGGATCGGAGGGACACTCCGCTACGGGTCATGGCGTTCAACATCTTCCTCGGCGGCACCTACAACGGGGGCGAGGAGAACCTGCGCCAGATCGTCGAGTTCGTCCGCGCGGAACGTCCCGACGTCGTCTTCATGGTCGAGACGTACGGGTCGGGCGCGACGATCGAGGAGGGACTCAACGAGGGCCTCCCGCCCGACCGCCGCTACCGCGGCATCCAGATCACCCGGGAGCCCGGGCAGCCGGCGGACGACGACAACCTCTGGCTGTTCACCCGCTACCCGGTCGCCGAGGTCTACCCGCGGGTGACCGACGCACCGGTCACGTCGTTCCACTTCGGTGGGGCACGCCTCACGATGCCGTCGGGCAGGGAGGTGAACGTCTTCACGGTCTGGCTCGACGCCCTCGAACGCGCGTGGTTCCCCACCGACGCCACGGCACTCGACCGCGCGTACGGCTTCGAGCCCGGCCACACCGAGGAGCAGATCGCCGCCACGGACCACTCCGCCAGGTACGCGAAGGCGGTCACGATCCTGGAGCAGATCCTGCCGCGCCTGGTGCCGGACGAGGACGCCCCCGTGGTCATCGGCGGCGACCTGAACACGCTGTCGGCGTACGACTGGTCGAAGCGGTTCGCCGGCGCCTACAGCCACGAGGGCCTCACCGTCGACTGGCCGGTGACCAACGCCTTCGCCGACGCCGGCTTCACCGACACCTACCGGGACGTGTACCCGGATGCCGGCAGGTACCCGGGGCGCACCTGGTCGCCGTACTGGGGCTTCGGCTACTCACCCGCCCGCATCGACTACGTCTGGACGCGCGGGCGCGGCCTCGACGTGGCGTCGTCGCACACCCGTACCGACCGGCTGCCGCGGCACGAGGGAGCGGCCGTCGACGAGGAGTATCCGTTCTACTCCGACCACGGCGCGCTCGTCACCGACCTCGTCGTCGAGGGTGGCGGAGGCGCGCCCTTCGGTCGACCGCGGCTCGACCGAGACCGGCCGGTCGCGCCCCCGGAGCGGCCGAAGGGACGTCCGGTCGACGCGGGCGGCGTGAGCGCCACGAGCGAGCAGTCGGGCTTCGAGGCCGGACGAGTGCTCGACGGTGACCCCGACACGTTCTGGGCGTCGTCGTTCGCACCCGCCCAGCCGCTGCCGGAGGCGATCACCCTCGACCTCGAGAAGCCGCGCACGGTGACGGGTCTGAGATACGTGGGTCACCTGATCGGCAGGTACTACGAGGAGCCCGGCTACGTCGCCGGCATCGACCGCTACCGGCTGTCTGTGTCCAGGGACGGCGAGCACTTCGTGCAGGTCGGTTCCGGCCGGCTCGAGCGTGACCGACGGCCGCAGTGGATCCCCGTCGAGCGCGGTACGTCCGGCGCCGTCAGGTACGTACGGCTGACCGCCGACGAGGGCTTCACCGACCACGCCGGCGCGGCGGAGCTGACCGCGTACGAACGCCGCTGAGGGCGGCGGTCAGATCCAGCCGCGGCGTGCGGCCTGCACGCCGGCCTGGAAGCGGTTGCTCGCGTCGAGCAGCTCGTAGAGCCGGCGCGTCCGCCGGCGCATCGTCCGCGTCGACAGGCCGAGCTGCCGCGCGATCGCGTCGTCCTTCAGGCCCGTCACCAGGAGGGTGAGCAGCGTGGCGTCGTCCTCGGACGGCGAGTCGCCGGACGTCGCGGTGCGGTCCGAGTCGAGCGGGGTGGCCGCCGCCCAGTACGACTCGAAGAGGTCGATCAGCGCGTCGAGCAGCGTCGACGGGCGGACCACGGCGACCTGCGTCGTGGCGAGGTCGAGGCTGAGCGGCAGCAGGCCGATCCTGCGGTCGGCGATCGCCAGCTTGAGCGGGAAGTCGGGCAGCACGCGGGCCTCCTCGCCCATCTCCTTCAACTGCCTGATCTCGGTCGCCGCGCCGGTCATCTCCAGCGACTCCGGTGTGTAGACGGCCCGCCAGTGGACGCCCTGTGCGAGCGACACCGGCTCGACGGGGTTGGCCGCGGCGAGGGCGTACGGCGGCCGGTCGAGCACCATCATCTCGTGTTTCACGCCGTGCTGGAGGCGGACGAACCACTCGCCGAGCGCGTGCCTGCCCGTCACGATCTCGACCGTCTCGGCCGCGCCGGTGGCGTCCTTGGCCGCGCGGAACACCTCGGCGAACCCGACCACGGCGCGGCGGACGTCGTCGAGCTCCGTCGCGCGTGCGCGGACGAGGACGTCGAGCGCGGCCTCGGGATCGGTGGCGGCGAATCGTCGGCGCCGGCCGGAGAGCCGGCTCGCCAGGCCCTGGGAGCGCAGCCGGTCCAGCGCGCGGTTGACCTGCTCCCGGCTCTCGCCGAGCGCGCCGGCGAGCTCGGCGGGCGTCGCCTCCGGGCGTTCCAGGAGCGCCCGGTAGACGACCTCGTCGGCCGGCGCTACGCCCGTGGCCGACAGCACTCCGACGTCGTCCTCGTCCTGACCGAACATGGCCTCATTGTGCCATCGGCTCCGATGTGCCACCTGTTTCCGTTGTCTCGCGTTCGTCCGTCGGCGAGTCTTGGCACGACCCTCGTCCCACAGCCCCCCGGTGGTGCCACATGCGTCGGAAGCCGCCGTCCCGACCGTTCGCGGTCCTGGCGATGCTCGCAGTGCTCGCGTCGATCGTCGTCGCCGTGGACGGTGCCCCTCCGGCCCGCGCCGCCGACGGCCCGCTGCGGCAGGTCATCGTGCAGCTGTCCGGCGCCCCGGCGCTCGCCTCGGTGCGCGTCGGGTCGGCGCGGACGGTCGACGCGGCGACGAGGCAGCGCGTCGCGACGGCCCGGCAGGCCGTGCGCGAGGCGCAGCGCGATGTCACCGCGCGGGCCAGGTCGGCCGGGGTGCGGCTCGACCAGGTGCGTGCGTTCGACAGCCTGTTCAACGGCATGGCCGTGCGCGTCCCCGAGGGTCAGGTCGACGCGCTGCGCCGGGTCGCCGGCGTGCGGGCCGTGCACCCGGACATCGAGGTGCAGGCGGCCGACGACGACAGCCTGTCGCTGATCGGCGCGCCCGAGGTCTGGGAGCGCGAGGACCCGCAGGGCCGTCCCGCACGGGGTGCGGGGCAGACGGTCGCCATCCTCGACACGGGTATCGACTACACCCACCCCGACCTCGGGGGCGGCTTCGGCGAGGGACACAAGGTCGTCGGCGGGTACGACTTCGCGAACGGCGACGCCGACCCGGTCGACGACAACGGTCACGGCACCCACGTCGCGGGCATCGTCGCCGCCGAGGGCGACGTCACCGGCGTGGCGCCGGAGGCGAACCTGATGGCGTACAAGGTGCTCGACCGGCGTGGCTCGGGGACCTCGTCGGCCATCATCGCCGGCCTCGAGGCCGCCGTCGCTCCCACCAACCCGCACCGCGCCGGCGTCGTCAACATGAGCCTCGGCGGGTACGGCGACGGCACCGACCCGCTGGGCCAGGCGGCCTCCGCGGCGGTACGCGCGGGCGCCGTCGTGGTCGCCTCCGCGGGCAACGCAGGACCCGGTGCGCAGACGGTGTCGACGCCGGCCGCGGCGGACGGCGTGCTCGCGGTAGGTGCCTCGACCAGCGGGCTGCGCCTGCCCTCCGCGCGGCTGACGGCGCCGCGCGACGAGGTGCTGGAGTCGTACCGGGTGCCGTTCTCGGCCAACCCGCCGGCCGCGGCGACCACCGCGCGGGTCGTCGACGTCGGCGACGGCACGCCGGCCGACTACGAGCGGGTCGGTGACGTCTCGGGCGCGATCGTCCTCTCGCGCGGCAAGATGCCGTCGGACAGCGGCGACGTCGCCACGTACCAGATCGACAAGGCGCGCGAGGCCGAGCGTCGCGGCGCGCTGGCGATGATCGGCTGGGACACGTCGTCGAGCACCCGGGTGGGCGAGCACGCGGCCGGCGAGAGCATCGACGTCAGGGCGACCGTCGAGGAACGTCCTGGCGAGGTCACCGTGCAGCCGGGTGTCCTGGAGTCCGGAGACGACCTGCGCCTCGACCGGCTCGTGGTGCTCGGCATCGACCGCACGCAGTACACGATCCTCGCCGCCGACCTGGCCGACGGGCCGGTCCGCGTGCGGATCGCGAGCACCGACTCGACCGACGAGATCGCGTCGTTCAGCTCGCGCGGGCCGAGCAACAGGTTCGGCCTCAAGCCGGAGCTCGTCGCTCCCGGCGTGGAGATCAGGTCGACCGTGCCCAAGGCGCTGCACGAGGCGGGCGCGATCAGGATGAGCGGGACGAGCATGGCCGCGCCGCAGGTCGCCGGCTCCGCCGCACTGGTGCGCCAGCTGCACGCCGACCGCACGCCCGCGCACGTGGTGGCCGCCCTCGTCGGCGCGAGCCAGCGACTCGATGGCACCGGCCCGAACACCCAGGGCGCGGGACGCCTCGACGTCGCCGCGGCGGTCACGGCGGACGTCACGGCGTCGCCCGCCGCGCTGTCGCTCGGTCTCGTCGACATGGCGGCCACGACGGTGCGCGCGTCCGGCGTGGTCGAGCTCGACAACCCCACCGGCCGCGACGTCACAGCCGTGCTGCGTATGGCGAAGGCTCCCGGGAGCCCGGGCACCGTCCGCGTCACACCGAGCCGCGTCACCCTGCCCGCCGGCGGTTCGGCGAAGGTGACGGTGCGGGTCTCCGCGCCGCGACCCACCGTCGATACCGACCTCGGCGGATGGCTCGCCGTCGACCTCCCCGGCGGGGCGACCGACCTCCGGGTGCCGTTCGCCGCTCCCGTGCGGCCGCTGGTCGTCCAGGCCTCGCCCGACCCGAGCGACGGCACGTCGACCGCGTTCGTCTACAGCCCGGCCCCGCTGTCGTCGCCACCGATCGTGACCGTGCACCCGCCGAAGGGCAGGCCGACGAAGGTCACAGCGAGGCTCGACCACGGCAGCTGGTACCGGGCCGAGGTGACGGGCAGGGCCGCAGGCACGTACCGCCTCGAGGTGAGCGGCTGGGTCGCCGGCGGCGAGGCGAAGCTCGTCGGCGCCGGCGCGTTCGAGGTCGTCGCGGCCGACAGCCGCGACGGCAGGTGGGAGCCGGTCGGCCCGAACAGCCAGGCCAGGCTCTTCTCGACGAGTGCCGCCGATCCGGACCTCGGCGTGGTCACCAACCACAGTGACGCCGACCCGTGGATCACGCGGGACAAGGGGCGGACCTGGCGGCAGCTAGGCCCGCTCCCCGTCGCGGCCGGCGAGGGTGAGGTGATCGTCGACCCGAAGAACCCCAGGCAGATGTGGTACGCCGTCAGCGGTCGGGTGGGTGCCGGGGTGATGGACCCGACGTACGAGGGCAAGGTGCTGCGCAGCCGCGACGGTGGGAAGACCTGGACGACGCTCGACTTCCCCAACGTGGTCATCTCGGAGTTCCTGAGCGATCCCGCAGGTCAGGCGCTCGTCGCCGTCGGCGAGTCTGCGGTGCTCGTCAGCCGTGACGCCGGCGACACCTGGACCTCGCACGCGTATGCGGGCGCCGGGTATCTCTACGACGCCGCGATGTCGCGGGGCGACCTGTTCTACATCCGCGGCAACACGCTGTACCGCATGCGGAACGTCACGGGCGTCCCGCAGCCGGCGGAGCCGGTGACCGCCGCCGGCCCCGATCCGTACACCCTCGACGCCGACGACCGCGACCTCGTGGTCGTCGGGACCGACGAGATCGTCCGCCGGTCGTCCGACCGTGGGCAGACCTGGACCGTCCTGTACAAGCTGCCCGCGGGGGCGGCGACCGGGGTCTTCGTGGTCGACGGCGCGTACTACGCCGCGACCACCAGCGGGCGGTGGTACAGCGACGACCGGGGAAGCACCTGGCAGCAGTACGCGAAGCCGAACGACGGTGCGATCGAGCACGCGTACGCGAAGTGGCCGGGCGACTCGAAGACGCTGGTGACGGCAGCGAACCAGGCCGGGCTGTTCAGCACGACCGACCGGCAGCACTACCGGCGCATCGGCGTCCAGGGTCGGACGATCAACGACCTCACGATCGGCCGGGAGGCCGACGGCTCGTGGCATCTCGCGACGGCGACGGTCGCCAGCATGTACCGCACGAAGCTGCCGACCGGAAAGGTGACGCCGGCGACGGCGGAATGGGGGTTGTCGGGCGGCGAGGCGCGCAACGGCGTCGAGCTCGCGTCGATCGAGAGCGCGCCGAGCGACCCGCACGTGCTGTGGCGGGTCAAGCCGTCGCTGTTCGGCGACTTCACCATGCAGCGCAGCGACGACGGCGGCGCGACGTGGGCCGACAAGGGGCGGACCAGCCAGTGGGGTGGTCGCGTCGCGATCAGTCACGACGACCCGGGAACCGTGGCCGTGCCGTTCGGCGGCGTCGACAGGTGGGGGATCTTCACCACGACGGACGACGGCGAGACGTGGCGCCGGCTGTATACGCAGCGGCCGGTCACGGCGCTGGCGTTCGACCCCGCGAACTCGCGTCGCCTGTGGATCGGCACCGACGACGGCCTGTACCGCAGCGACGACGGCGGCGCGACGACCCGCCGCGTGACGACCGGCCGGGTGACGGCGATCGCGGTCGACCCGCGCGCGCCGAAGCGCGTCGTCGCCGGCGGTGACGTGCTGAAGGTGAGCACCGACGGCGGCCGCACCTTCACGACCGGCGAGGCGGGCGACCTACCGATGCGGGTGAGCGACGTCGTGGTCTCGGTCGCCGACGCGAGGACGCTGTACGCCGGCACCACGGAGCACGCCGCCAACGGTCTCGTCAAGGGTGGCCGCGGTGTGCTCCGCAGCACCGACGGCGGCCGCACCTGGGAGAACGTCTCCACCGGCCTGCAGAAGACCGACGTCACGAGCCTGGTGCAGAGCCCCGACGGCCACTTCCTCTTCGCCGGCACCGAGTACGGCGGCGTCCACCGGCTGCGCCTTCCCCGCTAGGAATCCCGGTCGGGATCTGGTGTCATCGGCCGGAACGGCGCAGACTGGGAGGGAGTAGGCAAGCCTGTGGAGGTGTCTCGTGCCGAACGACGAGACTCGTGTGCCGGAAGTGTTCCCCGTTCTCTCGCGCGGCAGGCATCGCAATCCGCGCAAGGGCGCGTGCTTCATGGAGCTGGCGTCGTACCTCGCCGGTGAACGCTGGAGCGACCGCCCCGCGTGCACCCACCCGCTGCTCGCCGGGCTGGCGCGCCATGTGAACGACTACTCGTCCGACGCCGCGCGCCCGAGGCTCGCGCCGCTCGCGCCGACGGTGGTCGGGCTGACCAGCGACGATCCACGGGTCGACGCCAGGATCGCGTTGCACGCGGCGATCGCCGCACTTCCCGTGGTCGCGGCGGAGCGGCAGGGCGTGATGGCGGTGTCGATCCTCGCGGCCGAGCGGGTGCTGGCCGAGCTCGAGGGGCGTCCGCGGGGGAGTCTCGAGGAGCGCACCAGGCAGGCGTTCGCGCAGGCTCCGCTCGCGGCGCAGTGGGCGTACCGGTTCGTGCGGGGGATCCGCAGGTCACCGAGGGCGTTCCGCCGGTACGCCGCGCCGTCGATCGTCCACTCCGCCGTGGAGGGCATCGCCAGGGCGTGCGTCCCCGACGCCGACGAGCGGCTCTACACGCTGCTGGTCGGCGCGATCGGCGAGTGCGAGACGATCGTCCGTGGCGAGCCGCGCGAGCCGGCCGACCGTGAGCCCGCGCTCGTGGGCCCGCCGGAGGAGCGTCCGCATCGTCACTCGCCGCGAGGGGCGGCACTCGGCGTCTGGTGACGTCCACCCGGTGACCACGTGACACTCGACTACCTGCTAGCTTTAGTACGGTGTCACGAGTTCGGGCAGGTTCCGCCGCCACCGCAGTCGAGGTCCCAGCCGGCCTCGTCGACGCGGCCATCGACGCCGCGCGCAGGCGTGGCGCCGACGTCGCCGACGTCCCGCTGACCGCGCTCGCCGAGGCGGCCGGCATCTCACGGAGCACCCTGCTCCGCAGGCTCGGCGGCTCGCGGCGGACGCTCGACGACGCCGTCCGCGCGGCCGGCGTCGACCCGGGTGGCCGACCACCCGTCCGCACCCGCGCCGTCGACGCGGGCGCACGGTTGATCAGCGCCCACGGTCTCGGCGGCGCCACGCTCGAGTCGGTGGCCGAGGCCGCCGAGTGCTCGCTGCACGGTCTGTACGTCACGTTCGGCGGGCGCGACGGGCTGCTCACCGCGATCTACGAGCGCTACAGCCCGATCCTCGATCTCGAGGTCCTCACCGGTGATCCCGAAGCCGCCCTCGACGCCACCGTGCGCGACATCTACCGGGTGATCGTCAGGGCGTTCAGCCAGGAACCGCGGGTGATGCCCGCCCTGCTGGCCGACCTGTTCGGCCGGCCCGGCGGACCCGCGGGACGCGTCTTCGACCAGTACTTCCCCCGCATGCTCGGCAGCGTCGGCGGCTGGCTGGAGGCCGAGGTGCGGGCGGGCCGGGTGCGCCCGCTGCCGCTGCCGTTGCTGATCCAGCAACTGATCGGCCCGATCGCGGTGCACATGGTCTTCCGCCCCGTCCTCGAACCACAGCTGTGGCCCGACCTGCCCGACGTCGACGACGCCTGCAAGGTGTTCGCCGAGACGTTCCTGCGCGCGGTAGCTGTCTAGGCAGCGGGCCGGACGGGTCAGGACTGCTGCCGGGACGACTCGTAGGCCAGCGCACCCGCGGCGAGGTCCTCGATCGCGGTGCCGACGGACTTGAACAGGGTGATCTCCGACGCGTAGGCCCGACCGGCATGCCTGCCCGCGGTGAGGTCGTGGAGCGTGGCCGCGATCTGGTCCCGGGAGAGCGCGCCGGACGCGAGCGGCTCGATGAGGTCGCCGCTCTCGGCGAGCGCGTCGTCGGTGTCGACGAACACCGTGGCGCGGTGCAGCGCCGTGTCGTCGGTCTCGCGCAGGTAAGGAGCGAAGCTGCCGATGAGGTCGAGGTGGACTCCCGGGTCGAGCCAGTCACCGCGGACGAGAGGCTCGGCCGCGAGCGTCGCGCACGACACGACGTCGACCGCGTGCACCGCGGCCTCGAGGTCGTCGGCGCGCTCGGCGTCGAAGCCGTCCGCGCGCAGGTCGTCGGCGAGCGCGTCGGCGCGGGCCACGGTCCGGTTCCATACCAAGACCCGCTCGATGGGGCGTACCGCGCGGTAGGCATGCGGCACGACCCGCGCGACCTGTCCCGCGCCCACGACGAGGAGCCGGCTCGCGTCCTCCCGTGCGAGGTACGACGCGGCCAGCGCGGACGCCGCCGCGGTCCTGCGGCGGGTGAGCTCCGCGCCGTCGATGACCGCGTACTGCTCGCCGGTGGTCGCGCTCGACAGCACGTAGACCGGTGACACGGCGGGCAGGTCGAGGTCGCCGTTGTGCGGGAAGACGTTGACGAGCTTGACGCCGATGTAGCGGTCGGACCAGGCGGGCATCAGGAGCAGCCTGGCATCGGTGCCCGGCGCGCCGGCGGTGTGCTGGTGGCGCAGCGGCGCCTTCACCTCGCGGGTGAACGCCTCGCGCAACGCGGGGACGAGAGCGTCGAACGTCAATAGGCGGGCGACCTCGTCGGCACCGAGAACACGCATCCGGTCACCGTACCGGCGTGTGGTCGCTGCGGCATTGGTAGGTTCGCGGCGCGGGGTCATGCGTCGTCACCTCGGGAGGTGACCAAGAGTGGACGCCCTCCTGGTCGTCGGGATCGTCCTGCTCGTCGTGGCAGTGCTCGGTGTCGCCGCCATCGTGGTGCTCACGGTCGTCGCCAGGCGACGCGGCGACGACGTCGAAGACGAGGGCATGGTCGAACCGTCGCTCGACGACACCTGCCTGGTCTGCGTCCGGCCGCTCGCGCCGACGGAGGAGGTGGCGGCGATGAACGAGAAGGCCGTGCTCGCATTCCTCGGCGAGCTGCCGGAGGAGCCGCCGTCGTACACCGATCCGGTCGGCAACGGCCGCTGGTTCGTCCACGTCGACTGCGCGGCCGACTTCCTGGACGCCCTCGACTCCGACTCGGACGACGATGCGGCGGAGCAGCGTCCCTAACGCGTTCGACTCACGCGTAGCTCACCGAACGACACACTCAGCGTGATCATTTGGGGTGAGCCCCCGTGCTGCCGTCGCCCCCGCGGGCGATCGGTCCCGTGTCGGCGGCTGGGTCGTCGTACCACTCGGCTTCTTCCAGCACCGTCTCGCCGTTGGCATCGACGTGGACGTCGTAGGACTGGATCTGCGGTCCGTTGGGTCCGTCCATCACCTGGTACGCGGTGACGACGACGCGGGTGCGGCCGTCGGTGTTCTGCTGGAACTCGGTGCGGTACGTGTACTTGTTGGCGTCGTCGAGGTCTTGGATGTCGCGAGCGCCCTCGAGGCCGTTGGTCACCATGTCGACGGCGCCACCTCCGGCCTCGGCTTGCTCCATCCGCTGCCGCTCACCGGGGGTCTGGCGCTGCTCCTCCCCGTAGTCCCCTCCCGGGGGCTTCGTCATCGACGGGTCGGCGTTGGGGTCCGTCAGGATGGGGCGGCCCTGGGAGTCGGTGGCAATGGCTGCGGTGGCGTCCGCGTTCACGGTGAACTGCGGTGACGGGCCGCCGGCGAGCTTGCCCAGGCCGACCGCGAACTTCGTGCCCAGCCCCACGCCTTCGCCGAAGGCCCCGAAGCCCATGTGGACGTCGATGGTCTGCCAGCCCTCGTCGGTGCCGCCGACGTCGTTCGCGCCGTCACCGTGACCGTAGGTCTCGCCGTCGACGGTCATATTCGGGGTCGCGATCGGGTACCAGCGGCCGTCCGGGCCCTTGATGAACCCGCCGCCGGTATAGGCGCACGCGAGTCCGCCGCCGAGCGCGGCGGTCCACTCCGCCAAGCTACCGGGCCGGGTGTTGCCCTCGATGGTCCACTCGTCGTCCCATTTGGGTGGGACGACGTCCGCGTTGGCGGCGAGGTACGGAACGCCGGCCGCGTCGAAGATGCCGGGAGTGGCGGCGGTGGTGAGCACCGGCAGCGGGTCGACCGTGAGCTCGCCGAGCCGCGACACCAGGGTGGCGTCAGCGGCGTCGAGCAGGCCGAGGATCTCCCTCAGCTCCGCCGCCCACTCCACGTCGGGGTTCGGCCCCGCACCCGTGAACGAGGTGGTGACCCAGCCGTCGTCGTGGACCGTGGCGTCGTTGGGCAACCGGCGCAGGAACTCCCCGTACCGCCTCTGGGCGTACCGAAGCCCCATCTCGAACGTGTCGAGCGCCGCCTCGAACTGCCGCAGCCGCAGCGCCGCGGTCTCCTGCGCCCGCTCGTGCACCCGTACCACGGTCGAGGCCTCCGGCTGGCCCGTGCCGTCCCAGATCTCCTTGCCGGTGATCGGGAGGAACACCGAGTCGCGGAAGTCGCCGCGGGCACGTTCGTACTCACCGGCGGCCTTGCCTGCGTGGCTGGTCGCCTCCTGGGCGGCGGTGATCGCCTGGTGTAGCTGGTCGAGCATCGTCACGGTCGCCATGTCACTGCGCTCCGGTCGACCAGGTGGTGCCGGAGGTGGGCATGTTCTCGACGATCTTGTTGAACGGCGCGTCCATGATGGAGGCCGACGTGCCGTCGGCGTTCGCGACAGCCGACGCGCTCGACTTGAGCTTGTTCCCGATCTCCCGTGTCGTGCCCGCGCACGACCGGGTGAAGTCGCGCCAGGTCACACCGATGCCGGCGAGTGCGGACGCCCCCTGGTAGCCGGTCAGTCCCATCGCGTCGGTCTCCAGCGCGGAGACCTGCCCGACCGCCGCGTCCACACCGTCCGCCGAGCCCCACGCCCCGTCGCCGCACGCCGACACGCCCCCGGTGTTCATCGTCACCGCTGACATCCGTTACCCCCTCGAATCGAACCCTCTGCGTACGAGGAGACCCGAGGGGGATAGCGGCGCGCTAGTCGCTCGCTAGCGCCGGTGTGAAGCGGGGGTCATCCGGCCTCCTTGACGGGGATCGTGCTGCCCTGATCCACGGAGTCGGTGCCGTACGACCCGGGCGGCTCGTTCCAGCGGGCCCTCTCCGTGACCACCTGGCCGTCGGCGCCGACGTGCGCGTCGTAGGGCACGGCGTACTGGCCGTCGGGGCCGTTGACCACCTGGTACGCGGTGAGGACGACGCGGGTGCGGCCGTCGGTGTTCTGCTGGAACTCCGCGCGGTAGGTGTAGTACTTGTCGTTGTCGACCTGCTCCATCGCGTTGAGCGCCTCCAGGCCCTGCGTCGCGACCGCGATGCGCTTGGAGCCGGGCAGGTCGGGCTTGTTCGGGTCGCCGTACGGGACGTCCGGTGGCCGGCTCATCGGCGCGTCGGTCGGGTCGCCCGCCGCGACCGGGTAACCGTCGGCGCCGACCTGGATGCCCGCGGTGGCGCGCGGGTCGACCGACGTCACCGGGTTGTACGAGCCGCCGGCGAGGACGCCGATGGCGATCGTTCCCTTGACGGCGCCGGACTCGGGGTCCTGCAGCATGCCGAAGCCCATGTGGGTGTCGATGGTCTGCCAGCCCTCGTCCAGACCGCCGACGTCGTTGGCGAGGTAGCCGTGACCGTAGGACGTCTCGGTCTCGCCGTCGACGAGCATTCTCGGGGTGGCGATCGGATACCAGCGTCCGTCGGGTCCCTGCATGAAGCCGCCGCCGTCGTAGTAGCAGGCGGCCGACCCCAGGGCGGCTTCCCACTCGGCCTGGGTGCCCGCGCGGGTCTTGCCCTCGATCGTCCAGTCCTCGTTCCACCTGGGCGCGACGCCGTCCTCGTGTGCAGCGAGGTACGCCTCGCCCGCCGCGTCGAGGATCCCCGGTGTGGCCGCCGTGGTCAGGACGGGCATCGGGTCGTCCATCAGCGCGTTCAGCCGCTCGATCAGCGCGGCGTCGGCGGTGTCGACCAGGCCGAGGATCTCCTTCAACTCCGCCTGGTACGACGCCTCGGGTCCGTCCGCACCCGACATCACGCCGGTGTGGCCGCTGATGGTGCCGTTGTCACCGACGTGGAACTGGCTCGGCAGGCTCAGCTTGAAGGTGTCGTACCGGCCCGCGGCGTAGCGCAGCGCCATGCCGAACGTCTCCAGTGCCCCGTCGATCTGGCGCAGCCGGATGCCCGCGGTCTCCTGCGCGCGCTCGTGCACGCGGACGACGGTCGACGCCTCCGGTTGCCCCGTGCCGTCCCAGATCCCGCCCGAGGTGATCGGGAGGAACACCGACTCGCGGAAGTCGCCGCGCGACCGGTCGATCTCGCCCGCCGCCTTGACCGCATGGTCCGCGGCCGCCGCGGCCGCGTCGATCACGGCATGCAGGTTGTCCAGCATCGCCACCGTGGCCGCCATGTCACTGGGCTCCCGTCACCCAGGCGGTCCCCGTCTCGGGGAGGTTCACCTTGACCGTGCCGTCGAACGCCGACCCGGGGTTCTGGGGATCGAAGGCGGGTGTCGACTTCCCGTCGGCCCGCTCGATGGTGTAGCCGCTCGACTTCAGCTTGTTGCCGATCTCCCTGGTCGTCCCGGCGCAGGACCGCATGAAGTCGGTCCAGCTGCGTCCGACGGACGCGAGCACGGCCGAGCTGTCCAGCCCGGTGAACGCCATCGCATCGGTCTCGAGGGACGCGACCTGACCCACCGCCGCGTCCGCGCCGTCCGCCGCACCCCAGGCACCGTCGCCACAGGCGAGCACCGCCGGAACGTTCATGGTCACCGATGACATCTGCTGACCCCCTCGTGAAGAACCTCGACTGTCTCGAGGAGACACCGCGGCACTTGCGCAGCGATTGCGGAGGGGTTGCGCGCGGAGCGGGGCGGTCAGGCGCGGACGGCGAGGGAGAGCGCGAAGTCGCCGTCGGGGTCGGTCCACCACGCGACGCGGCGCAGGCCGCTCGCGGCGAGCTCGGTCTCCAGGCCGTCCGGGCGGAACTTCGCGGAGATCTCCGTGCGGATGTGCTCGCCGTCGTCGAACGACACGTCCAGCCCGAGCGTGCGTACGTGGACCCGCTGGGCGCCGGTGGCGCGCAGGCGCATCTCGATCCACTCGTTCTCGGGATCCCAGTGGGCGACGTGGGCGAACGCGTCGGGGACGAAGTCGGCGTCGAGCTCGCGGTTGACCACGTGGAGCACGTTGCGGTTGAACTCGGCGGTGACGCCCGCGGCGTCGTCGTACGCGGCGACGAGCCTGTCGGGGTCCTTGACCAGGTCGGTGCCGAGGAGCAGCGCCTCGCCGTCGTCGAGCTGCCGGCCGATCGCGGCGAGGAACCGCGTGCGCTCGACCGGCGGGAGGTTGCCGATCGTGCCGCCGAGGAACGCCACCAGGCGGGTGCCGTCACGCGGCAGCAGGGCGAGGTGCCGGTCGAAGTCGGCGACGACCCCGTGCATCTCCAGCTCGGGGTAGTCGGCGTGCAACGCGTCGACGGCCTCGACGAGTGCGCTCTCGCTGACCTCGACGGGGACGTACCTGCGCAGCGCCCCGACCGCCTGCAGCGCGTCGAGCAGCAGCCGGGTCTTCACCGAGGAGCCCGAGCCGAGCTCGACGAGGGTGTCGGCCTGCGCCACCTTGGCGATCTCCTCCGCGTACGTGTCGAGGATCGCGCGTTCCGCGCGGGTCGGGTAGTACTCGGGAAGCCGGGTGATGTCCTCGAAGAGCTCGCTGCCGCGCGCATCGTAGAAGTACTTCGGGGGCAACGTCTTCGGCCGGCTCGTCAGCCCGCGCCGGACGTCGGCGGCGAGTGACGCGGCGAGGTCGTCGTCGGTCAGGTGGCGTTCGATCCTGGGGTCGGTCACTGGGCTTCCTCCAGTAGTGGGGTGACGGTCACGGTCTCGGGATCGGCGACGACGAGCGAGCGGTCGGGGACCTCGCGCCACGCCGGTTCGTCGTCGTGCGGCTCGGCGGCGATCACGACCGCCTCCGGTTCGCGTCGCACGTACAGCGGCTCGCCCCAGGTCGTGCCGGCCAGCGCCCGGCCGTCGGTGGCGAGCAGGGTGAGGCGGCCGTCGCCCGCGCCGGCGACCGCACGTACGACGCCGGCGAGACCGGCACCGAGCGACGCGCCGCCGCTCCAGCGCGCCACGGCGAGGCCGAACAGGAACGCGGAGTCGACCGGGCCGAGCGCGTCGGGCACCCACGCGACGGCGTCGGCGAGGTTCTTGCGCAGCAGCGCCGGGTCGAACGCGCGGCCGTTGTGGCTGAACAGCCACCGGTCGTGCGTGAACGGGGCGGCACAGGACTCGTCCGAGGGGTAACCCGCGGTGGCCGACCTGACGGCGCCAAGCACGCAGCTCGACGCCACCGTCGGCGCGAGGCTCGCGAACGACGGGTCGCTCCAGATCGGCTGGGCCCGCCGGTAGCGCACCGGCTCGGCTCGGCCGGGGACGTACCAGCCGGCGCCGAACCCGTCGGCGTTGACCGTGCCGTAGCGCTGCCGGCGCGGCGCGTACGACTGCGCGTACAGCGAGTGCGGCGGCTCGAGCAGGAGCGCCGACAGTGACCGCGGCGCCCCGAGGTAGGCGAGGTGACGACACATGACCGACCCCGTTCAGGCGTCCCTGGCGCAGCGGAACCCGACGAAGATCTGCCGCCGGATCGGCAGGTCCCAGTTGCGGAACGTGGAGCGGCACGCGACCTCGTCGGTCGCCCAGGAACCGCCGCGCAGCACCTGGTAGCCGTCGCCGAAGAAGACCTCGGAGTACTCCTGGTAGGGGAAGACGCAGAACCCCGGGTGGCCGGTGAAGGTCGACGACGTCCACTCCCAGACGTCGCCGAGCAGCTGGTGCACGCCGTACGCGGACGCGCCCGCCGGGTAGGAACCCACCGGTGTCGGCCGGTAGCGGCGCTGGCCGAGGTTGGCGCGCTCCGGGGTCGCCGGGTCGTCGCCCCAGGGATGCCGCCGCTTGGTGCGGGTCGCCGGGTCCCACGACGCCGCCTTCTCCCACTCGGCCTCGGTGGGCAGGCGCCTGCCGGCCCACCTGGCGTAGGCGTCGGCCTCGTACCAGCACACGTGCTGGACGGGCTCGTCCGGCGGCAGCGGCTCGACCCGGCCGAACCTGCGGCGCAGCCACTGCCCGGCGTCGCGCACCCAGAACGCGGGCGTGCGCTTGCCTGACCGGCAGCGCCAGTCCCAGCCCGCGGGAGTCCACAGCCGCTCGTCGTCGTAGCCGCCGTCCTCGACGAACGCGCGGTACGCGGCGTTGGACACCTGGGTCGTGTCGATCCAGAACGCCGGCAGGTCGACGGTGTAGGCGGGACGCTCGTTGTCGAACGACCACGCGTCGGTCGAGGTGCCCATGACGAAGGGACCCGCGTCGACGAGGACCTCGCCCGCCTCCATGACGCCCCCGGGCGCGGGTGCCGAGTCGGTTGTGGGGAACACGGCCTCGCCCCGGCGCAGCTGGTGCGTGGCCAGCATCGTCTCGTCGTGCATGTGCTCGTGCTGGAGCACCATGCCGTAGACGAACCCCTTGTCGAGCAGGGCGTGGTCGGGCGTGAAGCGCACGGTGTCGAGCGAGTCGAGCACCTTGCGTCGCACCTGGCCGAGGTAGTCGGTGGCCTCGCCCGGCAGCAGCAGCGGCAGCGTCGGCCGCTCCGACCGGGGGTGCTCGAACGCGTCGTAGATGTCGTCGATCTCCGGCCGCATCGCCTCGATGCCGGCCGCGGCGCGCAGCAGCCACAGCTCCTCGTAGTTGCCGACGTGGGCGAGGTCCCACACCAGCGATGACATCAGCCGGGAGTGCTGGGCGACGAGGTCGGCGTCATCGAGCACCGCGGTGGTCAGGCCGAGGCTCCGGTCACGGACGCGCTCGAGCTCCTCCGCGACGTACGACTTGACCGCGCCCTCGTCGACCTCGGCGTCGGTGCTGAACGTCGGCGGGTGAGTCATGAGGGCTCCTTCGTCGAACGGGCTGTCGGGTGCAGGTCGATCGTGTCGTCGGCGGGACATCGCCCGCGGGCGACGTACTCGTCGCGGTACGCCTCGACCAGAGCGACCAGGCGCGGGTCGACGCCCTGCCGGTCGAGCGCGTCGACGGCCAGGGCGAAGCACCGCCCGGCGGCCTCGGCGAGGGCGGGATCGGCGAGGCCGTGCCGCGCGGCGTCGTGCCAGCTGCCGGCGACCGGACGCGCGGCGGCCAGCGCACCGGCGCGTGCGGCCGGGTCGTCGACGAGGGCCGAGAGCACGGCGACGGGCACCGGCCACCAGGCGAGCGGCTGCGCGTCGATGTAGCGCACCTCGAACCACCCGCGTGGACGGACTGGTGGGAACAGGGTGGTCAGGTGGTAGGCGAGGTCGTCGTGGGTCGGCGGGTCACCGGCGCCGTCGACCCACTGCCGGAAGGTGAGGCCGGGGTCGGGGATCCAGCCGGGCTCCCTGCGGATCATGAGCACCGGCGCGTCGAGCGCGTACTCGGCCCACCCGATGACGGGATCGGCGCCCGGCACGGCGCGCGAGGTGCGCGGCGGGTCGAGGCGCTGCCAGATCGACTGCCTCGTGGACTTCAAGCCGGTGGCCCGGCCGGCGTGGGTGGGGGAGTTGGCGAACGCCGCCACGACGACGGGGCCGAGCGCGTTGAGCAGGTCCCAGCGCCCGGCGACGTCGGCGGGGTCGACGCCCGCGTCGAGGTTGACCTGGATCGCCGCCGTGCTGCACATCATCACGCGCCCGGCGTCGCCGATCCTGTCGTAGTACGCCTCCATGGCGTCGTAGCGCGGCTCGTGCAGCTGGCGTACCGGCTCGCGGGCCGGGTCGATGGCGGCGGGGACGAGATCGAGGCCGAGGTCGTCGAGGGTTCGTCTGACCGAGGCGAGGTCGCCGTCGAGTGCCTGCCGGCAGGCGGTGAGACCGACGGCGGGCGGCGAGCTGAGCTCGAGCTGTCCGCCGGGTTCGAAGGTGATGGAGCTGCCGTTCGGCGGTGGGGCGGTGTCGTGAAGGGCGATGCGCAGGAGGTCGAGGGGGACCGGGGCACGCGGGCGGTGCGGGTCGGCGACGAGCCACTCGAGCTCGGCCCCGACGACGGACGGCGGGCCGGTCTTGAAGCAGATCCGCCGGATGTAGCCGTGGACGTCCTCGCAGGTGCGTACGAGCTCCGCGGTCGTCACGGACATCACCTCGAGCCACCGGTGGGCGTATGCGTCGACGTCATCATTACCCGGGCCACTGACAGCGAACGTCCGACCAGCGTAGGCAGTGCGATCGAGCGATGCGGTGACGCGACGGTGAACGATCTTCGGTTCCCGGCGCCGTGCCGAGCATGACCGCGGCGTTCCCGGGTAGGGCATCCAGGTCAGACCAGCAGGATGGGGAAGGGGTGACGGCCATGGTGCAGGCCCCGCTGGGGGAGATCCTCGACGAGATGGGCGTCCGGGCCGATCTCGGTGAGGAGGACCGGGTGACCGACGCGGTCGTTCTCCTGAGGTCGAGACCGACGACGGTGAGGTAGCCGTGGTGATCGAGCACAGCGAGCAGACGAACTGGTTCGACCAGCGGGCGCTCGTCAACGCCGCCGCCGCGGTCGTGGACGGCGCCGACCTCGAGCATCGCCGGCTGAACGACCGTCACCCGAGGTGACAACCGGGACCGGGCTCAGACCCCGTCCTTCTGGAGGTCGTCGTCGGTGACGAGATCGCGCCGCAGCGCCGCCAGCGTCTGGCTGAGCAGGCGCGACACGTGCATCTGCGAGATGCCGAGCCGGTCGGCGATGTCGCTCTGGGTCATGTTGCCGTAGTACCGCAGCAGCACCATCTCCTGCTCGCGCTGCGGGAGCTTCTCCAGCAGGGGCCACAGTGACTCGCTGTCGACGACGTCCTCGAGATCGGTGTCGTCCTCGCCCATCGCGTCGAGGTGGGTCGCGACCTCGTCGTCGTCACCGACCGGGGCGTCGAGGGACAGCGGGCTGAACGTGTCGTCGGCGGCCAGCGCCTCGGTGACCGCCTCCTCGCTCGTCTCGAGGTAGGTGGCGAGCTCCGCCGCGGTCGGGAGGTGGCCGGTGGTCTGGGTCAGCTCCTCGGTGGCGTCCCTGATCCGCATCTTCAGCTCCTGCAGCCGCCGCGGCAGGCGTACCCAACGGCGCCCGTCGCGGAAGTGGCGGCGGATCTCGCCGAGCACGGTGGGCCGGGCGAACGTCACGAAGTCGACGCCGCGGTCGACGTCGAAGCGTTGGATGGCCTCGACGAGTCCGAGGTAACCGACCTGCGCGAGCTCCTCGGCCTGCTCACCGCGGCCGGTGTAGCGGTTGACGGCCCACCTGACCAGCCAGTCGTAGCGCTCGACGAGGATCGCGTAGACGCGTTCCCTGCGCTCCTCGTCGTCGCCGACGGCGGCGAGCGCACGGAACAGGTCGGTATCGGAGTCGGCGCCGGACGGCGGTCCTGACGTCATGGGTTGACCCGTCTCTGCGAAGTGACACCCCACCGGCTCTGGCTCAACCGCTGACAACATCCACGCTACACCGCCTCCCCGGACGACTCACGAGGTCCGGCCATGTGTCGGGTTGCTCTCCACACCCAGCAGGCGCACGTCACCGCGACGACGACGAACGCGACCAGCGGCAGCCGGTGGTCGGCGACGGTCAACAGCAGCGACCCCGCCGGAATGGCCGGCGTCTGCCCGGTGAACAGCAGCATCGTGGCGACGCTGGGTGCGTCGCCGTGTCGAGTATGGGCGGCTGGCCGGGGGAGGAGGGTCATGAGGGAGCGGGAGCCGGTCGAGTACAGCCCGACCGAGCACGTGGAGACGGTTGCCCTCGACGAGCAGACCGGGGAAGATTCGGTAAGGTAAGCCTTACCTACATCCTGGAAGGTGCTCATGCTCCCCACCTCCGGCCGGCGGACTGGACGCGTACGCGCCTCCCTCGCCGCTCTCGCAACCCTGGCCCTGCTGGCCGCGGGGACCTCCTGCGCCACCGACACCGCCGACGAGGAGCCTGCCGCCGACCAGCGCAAGTCGCAGCTCGATGAGCAGTGCCAGGACGACGCCGTCGTCGTACCGAGCCTGCCCGACCTCGCGCCCGTCAGCGAGGGCTCCGGCAAGACGAAGGTCGCGACCGACTTCGGCGACGTGGAGCTCCCGGTGGCGCCGAAGGCCGCGCTCGGGATGTACACCACCGACGTCGACATGCTGGTGTGGCTGCGCTACCCGCTGGCCGGCAGCCAGCCGATCCGCGGCGACAGCGGCTACCAGACGTTCCCCTGCTTCTTCCCGCGCGCGCAGCTGGCGAAGGTGTCGACCTTCGCGAACTTCCCCGAGTACGACTACGAGTCGGTCCTGCTCGCGGAGCCCGACTTCATCCTCAACGGCCTCGGCTACGACAAGAAGGTCGTCAAGCGGCTGCCGCAGATCGCCCCGACGTACAGCGTGGACGCCTTCGACGGCGAGGCCTGGGTGACGCACTTCGAGGAGACCGCGAAGGCGCTGGACCGGACCGAGTACTACGAGGACTGGAAGACGCTCTACGACGACCGCGTGGAGGAGGTCAAGGCGAAGATCGACGATCCCGCCGCCCTCACGGTCGCGCCGGTCGGCTACTGGGACGACAACTTCCAGACCGGTTGCTCCTCCGGGGTCATGTGCCAGGTCTTCGCCGACCTCGGGCTCACCATCGCGCCCACCTCGCTGATGAACGACCGCCGCGGCGAGGAGCTCAGCGGTGAGCAGCTCGGCCGGCTCGACGGGGTCGACTACGCCTTCATGACCCGCGGCCTCGGGGCCAAGGAGGAGAAGGTCTTCGACCAGACCCTCGCCAAGGCGGCGAAGAACCCGCTGTGGAAGACGCTGGACTTCGTCGAGAAGGACCAGATCATCGGCTACGAGATGGAGATGACGTACGGTTCGCCTAGTGTCGCCCGCCGGAAATTCGTGTGATATATCGTGCGAGGGAGTCGAGGATTTCCTCCGCGGTCTTCTTCCACACGAACGGTTTCGGGTCCTCGTTCCACATCTTGATCCATTCGCGGACGTCTTTCTCCAGTGCC
>WHST01000008.1 GCA_009379955.1 Streptosporangiales bacterium
ACCCGCGAAGTGCCTTTCTCCAAGAGCAACAGGACCGTCGACAAGTCCCAGTTTCCCTTGCAGACAAGGCACTTTCGCATCACCACACCCCGTGTCGCCCCACCAGGTGTGAAAGACCGAGGTTAACGTGATCAACGTGGCCAGCAGGGCCACCGGAGGTCGGTCAGCGCGCGACGCCGAGGCGGTCGGCCCAGGTCGACAGCTCCTCGACCACGGTCGAGTCGATGTCGAGCGGGTGGTCGTCGGGGACGTGACGCGGGTCGACGCGGCCCTGGCCGGGCACCCGGCCGCCGGCCTCGCGTACCGACGTGGCGAGGGCGGACAGGCGGTCGGCCGGGTCGCCTGCGGGTGAGCACAGCTCGGGGGACAGCGCGACGACCAGGTGTGAGATGCCCTGACGCTTCGCCGCGTCGTCCGGCCGGAACATGTCGACGACCTCCGTCGAGCGCGACGGTCCGACGAGTCCGGCCGTGAGCGCCTCGACCGCGAACGCCAGCGCGAAGCCCTTGGCACCACCCAGCGGGGCGAGCATCCCGTGCAGGGCAGCGGTCGCGTCGGTCGTCGGGTGTCCCTCGGCGTCGAACGCCCAACCCGTGGGCAGCTCGGTGCCGGACCTGGCGTGCTGCGCGATCTTCCCGCGCGCGACGGCACTCGTGGCGAGGTCGACGATCGACGGCGGCTCGCCGGGGATGCCGAACGCGAGCGGGCTCGTCGACAGCACGGGAGCAGTGCCGCCCCACGGCGGCATCACGGCGGGCCCGTTGGAGAACGCGAGCCCGACGACTCCGGCGTGGACCATCGGCAGCGTGTAGACGCCGAGCGCCCCGCAGTGTCCCGAGTCGGCGACGCTCACGGCCGCGATGCCGTACGTGGCGCACCGGCTCGCGGCGAGCTCGGCGGCCTCCCACAGCTGCCAGTGGCCGAGACCACCGTCGCCGGCGTAGGCGACGAGCGGGCCGGTGTCGCGCACGGCGCTCAGCTCGGCGGCGGGCTGGTAGCCGCCGGCGACGAGCCGGTCGAGGTAGTAGGGCAGGCGCATCATGCCGTGCGACGGCACGCCCCACACGTCGGCGGTGACGATCGCCTCGGCCGACCGCGTCGCGCGGTCGGCCGGCATGCCCGTGGCCGCCAGCAGGTCGGCGGCATGCCGGCGCGCCGTTCCCGCGGTCTTCACGGCCGGTCACCTCCGCGCGCGGGTCGGGCGATCCCGACGGCCGAGCGCGCCGGGGTGCCGTCGAGCACCGCCCTGATGTCGCCCGCGAGGATGTCCGCGATGCGTTCCTGGCTCTGGGTCGTGATGCCGGCGATGTGCGGGGTGAGCACGACGTTGTCGAGCCCGTCGAGCGGACCCGGCGCCGGTGGCTCGTCGGCGCGCACGTCGAGTGCCGCACCGAACAGGTGACCCGAGGTGAGCGCTTCGGCGAGTGCGGCCTCGTCGACGACCTCACCACGACCGGCGTTGACGAGGATGGCGCCCGGCTTGGTCCTGGCGAGCAGGCCGGCGTCGACGATGCCTCTGGTGTCCGGGTTCGCGGGGAGGTGGACGCTGATGACGTCGGCCCGCGCGACGACGTCGTCGAGCGGTGCCATCGGCACTCCGGCTGTGGCCTCGTCGACGTACGGGTCGTGGGCGACGACCTCCATGTCGAGGCCGCGCGCCGCGCGCGCCACCGCACGGCCGGTGGCGCCGAAGCCGACGATCCCCCAGACGCCGCCCGCGAGCTCACGACCCGGCCTGCGGTTCCATTCCCCCGACCGGACCGACCGGTCGAGGGGGATCGTGTGCCTCGCCACGGCGAGCGCGAGGCCGAGGGTGTGCTCGGCCACGCTGACGGCGTTCGCCCCGAGTGGTGCGGTGACGACGACACCGAGATCGTCGGCCGCGCCGATGTCGATGTTGTCGAGCCCCACCCCGGCGCGCGCCACGACCTGCAGCGACGGGCACCCGGCGAGCAGCGCGCGGTCGACGGTCGTCCGGTTGCGGACGACGAGCGCCCGCGTGCCGGTGAGGACGGCGGGCAGCTCGTCGGGTCGCGTCCAGGCGTCGGGGGTGCGGGTCACGACGAGGTCGGACGCCAGTGCGTCGAACGCCGGACCCCAGACGTCCTCGACGACCGCGACGTCGACCCGCCCCTCAGGCACTCGGATAGAGCTTCGTGAACACGTACTCCCGATGACCGAGCGACTCCGCGCAGGTGAGCCGGCCGTTGATCGTGCGGTCGGAGATCTCCATCAGCTGGTCGCCGGCCTCGGTGAGGGTGCACTCGCGGCGCAGCAGGCCCGAGCAGTCGAGGTCGATGTGCTCGGTCATGGTCTCTGCCGTGAGCGGATTGGCGGTGAGCTTCACGACCGGCTCGATCGGGTTGCCGATCACGTTGCCCTGGCCGGTGGGGAACAGGTGCAGCACCGCGCCCGCCGCCGCCATGAGCGTGACGCACTCCGCGGCCGCCGACGAGGTGTCCATGAAGTTCAGCCCCGTGGTCGTGGGTGCCTCGGCGGGTTCGAGGACGCCGACGACGGGCTTGGTGCCCGTCTTGGCGATGTTGCCCATCGCCTTCTCCTCGATAGTGGAGAGGCCGCCGGTGATGTTGCCCTGGGTGGGCTGCGAGCCGAGCAGGTTGGCGCCTGCCCGTTCGACCATCTCGATGTACCTGTCGTACGTCGCCTGGAACTTCGCGCGGACCTTGTCGTCGGCGCAGCGCTCCGCGATGAGGTGCTCGCCGCCGGTGAGCTCGGTGGTCTCGCCGAACAGTACGGTGCCGCCCGCCTCGATCCAGCGGTCGACGGCCTGCGACGTGGTCGGGCAGGATCCGAGTCCTGTGGTCGGGTCGGACTCGCCGCACTTGATCGACAGCATGAGCTCGTGGCGCTCGACCGGCTCGCGGGTCAGCTCCGCCGCGTCCTGGAGGAACCGCTGCGCGACGCGTGCGCCCTGCGAGATGACGGTGAGGTCGCCGTTGCGCTCGATCGACAGCGCGTGGACCGGCTTGCCGCTCTTGGCGATGCCCTCGGCCACGCGGTTCGCCCAGTTCGGCTCGATGCCCACGACGACGACCGCGGCGACGTTCGCGTTGCGCCCGGTGCCGATGAGGGTGCGGAAGGTGACCTCGAGGTCCTCGCCGAACTGGAGCCTGCCGTACGCGTGGGGGAGCGCGAGGGTGCCGGGCACGAGGCTGGCGATGCCCTCGGCGGCGGCGTTCGACAGGTCGTCGACGGGGAGGATGACGACGTGGTTGCGGATACCGACGGTTCCGTCGGGTCGGCGGTAGCCGGTCAGGCGACGCTGGTCTGCCATCTGGCGCTCCTCACGTTGTGGACGTGGACGTGCTCGCCCTTGCCGATGGCGCGCGTGGCGAGCGCGACCCGTACGCCGTACTCGGTGACGTCGGCGCCGTCGGCGATGTCGACGAGTGCGAACTTGTGCCCGAGGTTCACCGGGTCACGCAGTTCGGCGGACAGGTCGCCGGTGCCGTCGAGACACCCGCCGTGGACCGTGCCCGGAGTGAGGTCCCGCACGGCGACGGCGACACTGTCGCCGTCGCGGTGGACGAGGAAATCGGGCGCTGTGTCTGACATCTGCACCTCCGAGGTCTGACCTCTTGCCAAGTCGAGCCTAGGGGCGGGCCCGCGCGCCAGTCAACGGGACGAGTGTCACATGTGCGGGCCTCAGCTCGCCGCGCCAACAGTCCCGTCGCGCTCGTCGGTCACGCGTTCGAGCGCGGCCTGGTGGGCGCTCCTGATGTGGACCCGCGCGGCACGCCGTGCGCCCGGCGCGTCGTGGGCCTCGAGCGCGGCCAGGATGCGCTGGTGCTGCACCTGCGACTTCTGCCGGCGCCCCGGGATGAGCAGTGTCGTCTGCATGCCCGACAGCAGGATGTCGTGCAGGACGTGGCTCGTCTGTCTGAGGAACCTGTTGCGGGCGATGTCGGCGATCTTCAGGTGGAACCCCGCGTCGAGCTTGGCGAGACGCTGGAAGTCCTGCGGGTCGTCCTCGAACGCCATGTCGAGCTCGCCCAGGATGCCGCGGAGCTCGGTCGCGTCGGCGGGCGTGAGGTGCTCCGCTGCCCAGCCGGCGGCCGGCACCTCGAGGACGTCGCGCATGGCGAAGAGCTCGTTGACGCTGATCTCGGCGCTGCCGAGTGCCGAGCGCAGTGCCTGCTCGGAACGGGGCTCCGCGACGAAGACGCCCTGCCCGTGCTTGACGACGAGCCGGCCCTGGGCCTGGAGCACCCGGACCGCCTCTCGGAGGGAGGGACGGCTCGCGCCGAGCAGCTGGGCCATCTCGCGCTCCGCGGGCAGCCGGTCGCCCGGCTTGAGCTTCTCGTCGGACAGCAGCTTCTCGACCTGCGTGACGATGCGCTGGGAGATGTTGCCTGTCTGGTTCACCGGTTGCCACATGTCGCAGCCCTCCATCTGCCCCATGGGCTCCGTCGACAGCCGCAGCCTAGCATTGGTCGGACGTCTGGACAGTGTGCCACGTCTTGGCAGGACAGGCTCGCATGTGACGGCGTGGTGCGATAGTGGGCGCGTGACGGAAACACCCACTGCGCTCACCGACGCACTCGCGTCCACCGGGTACCTCGCCGACGAGGGTTTGGCCACGGCGGCGTGGCTCGCGATGCGGCTGCGACGCCCGCTGTTCCTCGAAGGAGACGCGGGTGTCGGCAAGACGTCCCTGGCGGCGGCCCTCGCCGAGGTGACCGGCTCCTGGCTTGTCAGACTCCAGTGCTACGAGGGCCTCGACTCCACGCAGGCCCTGTACGACTGGGACTTCCCGCGACAGCTGCTGCACGTCCGCGCGATCGAGGCGGCCGCGACGGTGGGCGGCGAACGCGTCGACGCCGGCGAGCTCGAGGAGAGCCTGTACGACAGGCGTTTCCTGGTGGCCCGGCCGCTGCTGCAGGCACTCGAGCACGATCCGAGTGTCCTGCTCGTCGACGAGATCGACCGGGCGGACGACGAGTTCGAGGCGTTCCTGCTCGAGGTGCTGTCGGAGTCCGCCATCACCGTGCCCGAGCTCGGCAGGATCACCGCCGCCCGTCCGCCGCTGGTCGTGCTGACGTCCAACCGCACCCGCGAGGTGCACGACGCGCTGAAGCGCCGCTGCCTCTACCACTGGGTGGAACACCCGAGCTACGAGCGCGAGGTGGCGATCCTGCGTGCCCGCCTGCCGGAGGTGACCGCACGGCTCGCAGAGGACGTCGCCAGGGTGACGCGGCGGTTGCGCGAGCTCGACCTGCTCAAGCCGCCCGGCGTGGCCGAGGCCATCGACTGGGCCGGCGCGCTGCACGCGCTCGGCGCCCGCGAGCTGCACCCCGACCTCGCGGCGGCGTCGCTCGGTGCGGTGCTGAAGTACCGCGAGGACGGTGACCGCGTACGCGAGCACACCCTCGCCGCACTCCTCGCCGAGGACTGACGGATGACGCTCGGCTCGCCGGATCGCGACGCCACCGAGGTGCTGCTCGGGTTCGCGCGGGTGCTGCGGCACGCCGGCGTCGACGCGTCCCCGGAACGCGTGCAGACGATGCTGGAGGCGGTCGGCGAGCTGCGGGTGACCTCCGCGTCGGACGTGTACTGGGCCGGCCGGGTCACGCTGTGCGCGGAGCCCGACGACCTGCCCACGTACGACGAGGCGTTCGCCACCTACTTCGGCGCCGACCTCGCGCCGGGTGACTCCGCCATACGCCAGGCCGCGCCGCGCAGGGAGACCCACCTGTTCGGCGTCGACGGTGACCTGGCCGACGGCGACGAGTCCGAGGTCGACGAGACCACGACGGCGAGCAGCGTCGAGGTGCTCCGCCATCGCGACGTCGCGCACCTGTCGCCGGCCGAGCGGGCGGAGCTGCGGCGGCTCGTCGCGCTGCTGCAGCCGTTCGCCCCCGACCGGGTCTCGCGTCGTAACAGGCCGTCGCACCGCGGCCGGGTCGACGTCCCGCGTACCGTCCGGCGGCTGCTGCGGTCGGGCGGCGAGGTCGGGACGCTGGGCAGGCACACGCACCGGCGCAAGCCGCGCCGGCTCGTCCTCCTCGTCGACGTGTCCGGGTCGATGCGCCCGTACTCCGACGCGCTGCTCAGGTTCGCCCACGTCGCCGTGCGGCTGCGTCCCGCCACCACCGAGGTCTTCACCGTCGGCACCCGGCTCACCAGGATCACCCGCGAGCTGCGGCAGCGCGACCCCGACGAGGCGCTCGCCGCGGGCTCGCGGGCGATTCCCGACTGGAGCGGCGGCACCAGGCTCGGTGAGGCGTTCAAGGCGTTCCTCGACAGGTGGGGCCAGCGGGGCACCGCGCGGCAGGCGGTGGTGGCGGTGTTCAGCGACGGCTGGGAGCGTGGCGACGCGGACCTCCTCGGCGAGCAGATGCACCGGTTGTCGCGACTGGCGAGACGGGTCGTGTGGGTCAACCCGCACAAGGGCAAGGAGGGCTTCGCGCCGCTCACCGCGGGCATGGTCGCCGCGCTGCCGTACGTCGACGAGCTCGTCGCCGGGCATAGCCTGGCCGCGCTGGAGCAGGTCGTCGCGGCCCTGGGCCGCCGCTGACGCCGAGCCGTGATCACCATCTGAAATCCAGGCTCTTGCATTCCCTCCCTCCGAGGTCTTGACTCGGGTTCAACGTGTGCGTGTGACCCACGCCACAGTGATCCGCGCCAAGGAGGGCACATGACTGCATATCCCGTCAGCCTCCTTCGTTCCGCTCCTCGCTCAGTTACGCCCGGTACCGATTGTCCGAGTCCCGTTCTCGCTGCGATGCTCACTCTGGAGGCTGCCTCATGACTGCGATCAGCGTCACCGTCGACGGAGTCAAGTACGACGACGACGTGGAGCCGCGAACACTCCTGGTCCACCACCTGCGTGAACGCCTCGGCAAGGTGGGGACCGTCGTCGGGTGCGACACCAGCAACTGTGGAGCATGCACCGTGCTGCTCGACGGTCATGGAGTGAAGAGCTGCTCCGTCCTTGCCGTCCAGGCCGACGGCAAGGTGGTCACGACGGTCGAGGGTCTGCTGCCGACGGGGGAGAACGGCGGGCTCCATCCGGTCCAGAAGGCGTTCCACGAGACACACGCGTTGCAGTGCGGCTTCTGCACCCCGGGCATGATGATGGCCGCCTGCGACCTGCTCAACGAGAACCCCGATCCGGACGAGCGCGAGATACGCGAGGGGCTCGAGGGCAACCTCTGCCGGTGCACCGGCTACCAGAACATCGTCCGCGCCGTCGAGGCCGCGGCCGCCGACCTCCGCGAGCAGCGCGGAGCCGGCTCGAAGACGGAGGTGTCCTCATGACCGTCACCTCGGACCGTCCCGCAGAGGTCGGCATGGCCCGCCTCCGCAAGGAGGACGAGCGGCTGATCACCGGGCGCACGTTGTGGACTGACAACATCACGATCCGCGGCATGGTGCACCTGGCGATCCTGCGCAGCCCGATGGCGCACGCGCGGATCACGGGGATCGACACCTCCGCGGCGGCGGCGCTGCCGGGCGTCATCGCGGCGTTCAGCGGACGAGATCTCGCCGACGAGCAGGGTGCGCTGCCGTGCGCCTGGCCGGTCACCGACGACATCGTGACACCGGACCACCCGGCGCTCGCGGTCGACGAGGTGCGGTTCGCCGGTGAGGCCGTCGCAGTGGTCGCGGCCCGCGACCAGGCGACGGCGCTCGACGCGCTCGAGGCCATCGACGTCGACTACGAGCCGCTGCCCGTGGTGCTCGACATGGAGGCGGCGCTCGCCGACGGCAGCCCGCTGGTGCACGAGTCGAAGGGCACGAACAAGTCGTACACCTGGATCTTCGACTCCGCGGAGGCCGGCACCGGCGGCTCCATCGACGACGCGATCGCCGAGGCCGAGGTCCACCTCAGCCGGCGCTACGTGCAGCAGCGTCTGATACCCGCGTTCATGGAGCCGCGCAGCGTCGTGGTCGAGCCGACGGGCGGCTCGTTCACCATGTGGTCGGCGACGCAGATCCCACACATCCTCAAACTGATGCTCGCGCTGACGACCGGCATCCCCGAGCACAAGCTCCGGGTCGTCGCGCCGGACGTCGGCGGCGGCTTCGGTGGCAAGCTGCAGGTGACCCCTGAGGAGGTCATCGCGCTGCTCGTCGCGAAACGCACCAACAAGCCGGTCAAGTACACCGAGTCACGCAGCGAGAGCCTGCAGGCCGCCCACCACGGCAGGGACCAGATCCAGCAGCTCGACCTGACGGCCAGGCGCGACGGCACCGTGACCGGCTTCGGTGTCAAGTTGCTCGCCAACATGGGCGCGTACCTCGGTCTGGTGACGCCGGGCATCCCGATCCTCGGCGCGTTCATGTTCAACGCCATCTACAAGTTCCCCGCGTACCGCTTCGACTGCACGGGCGTCTTCACCACCACGGCGTGGACCGACGCCTACCGCGGCGCGGGCAGACCCGAGGCGACCTACGCCGTCGAGCGGATGATGGACGAGCTCGCGGCCGAGCTGGGCATGGACCCGATGGAGGTACGGCGCAAGAACTGGATCACCCACGAGGAGTTCCCGTTCACGACCGTCGCCGGCCTCACGTACGACTCGGGCAACTACGAGGCGGCGACCGACCAGGCGATGTCGACGTTCGGCTACGACGAGCTCCGCAGGGAGCAGGCCGAGCGCCGCGACCGCGGCGACCCCGTGCAGCTGGGCATCGGCGTCTCGACCTACACCGAGATGTGTGGTCTCGCGCCGTCGCGCGTGCTGGGCGCACTGAAGTACGCCGCGGGCGGCTGGGAGCACGCCGACGTCCGCATGCTGGCGTCGGGGAAGGTCGAGGTGGTGACCGGCACGTCACCGCACGGGCAGGGGCACGACACCGCGTGGAGCCAGATCGTCGCGGACCAGCTCGGCGTCCCGTTCGAGGACGTCGAGATCCTGCACGGCGACACCCGCACATCGGTTAAGGGCATGGACACCTACGGCTCGCGCTCGCTCTCGGTCGGCGGCGCCGCCACCGTCATGGCGTGCCAGCGCGTCGTGGAGAAGGCGAAGAAGGTCGCCGCCCACATGCTCGAGTGCAGTGAGGACGACGTCGAGTTCGTCGCCGGCACGTTCAAGGTGAAGGGCAGCCCGGGGTCGGAGAAGACCATCCAGGACATCGCGCTCGCGACGTTCGCCGCGCACGACCTGCCCGAGGGCTTCGAGGCGAGCCTCGACGCGAGCGCGACGTTCGACCCGGAGAACTTCTCCTATCCCCACGGCACGCACCTGTGCGCCGTGGAGGTCGACACCGAGACGGGCATGACGTCGATCAGGTCGTACGTCGCCGTCGACGACGTCGGCCACGTCATCAACCCGATGATCGTCGACGGCCAGGTGCACGGCGGCATCGCGCAGGGCATCGCCCAGGCGCTGTACGAGGACGCCATCTACGACGCGGAGGGCAACCTCGTCACCGGCACCTTCGTCGACTACACCCCGCCGACGGCCGCGGACCTCCCGGCGTTCACCACCAGCCGCACCGAGACGCCGGCGACGACTAACCCGCTCGGGGTGAAGGGCGTCGGCGAGGCGGGCACGATCGCGTCGACGCCCGCGGTGGTCAACGCGATCGTCGACGCCGTTCGCCCGATGGGCGTGACCGACGTGGCGATGCCCTGCTCACCGGAACGGGTCTGGCGGGCGATCCAGCAGGCGAAGGACGGTGCGCGATGATCCCGGCGGCATTCGACTACACATGCCCGGCCGGCCTTGACGAGGCGGTGTCGTCGCTGGCGGAGGCGGGAGAGGACGCGAAGCTCCTCGCCGGCGGCCAGAGCCTGGTCCCGGTGCTGCGGCTCCGTCTGGCGGTGCCGACCGTGCTCGTCGACCTCGGCCGGGTCGAGGAGCTGCGCGGGGTGCGAGACGACGGCGACGCGCTGGTCATCGGCGCGATGACGACGCACCACGACGTCCTGGCCGACCCGCTCGTCCGCGAGCACGCGCCGCTGCTGGCGTTGGCCACGGAGACGGTCGGCGACCGGCAGGTGCGCAACGTCGGCACCGTCGGCGGCTCGATCGCCCACGCCGACCCGGCCGGCGACCTGCCGGCCGTCGCGGTCGCCCTCGACGCGGAGATGGTGATCGCGAACGGCGGCGGTCGCCGTACCGTCCCGGCCCGGGAGTTCTTCGTCGACTACCTGACGACGGTGCTGCAGCCCGACGACGTGCTCGTCGAGGTGCGGGTGCCGAAGCTCGGCGGCTGGGGCGTGCACTACGAGAAGTTCCACCGCACCGCGCAGGCCTGGGCGATCGTCGGGGTCGCGGCGGCGGTACGCCGCGAGAACGGGTCCGTCGCGCAGGCACGGGTCACGCTGACCAACATGGGCTCGGTGCCGATCAGATGCACGTCCGTGGAGCAGGCCCTGGCGGGCGGTGACGCGTCGTCCGACGCGGTCGCGGCGGCGGCAGAGCACGCGACGGAGGGGACCAGTCCGAGCGCCGACCAGAACGCGTCACCCGACTACCGGCAGCACCTCGCCCGCGTCCTCACCGGACGGGCGGTGGCCAAGGCGGCCGGCCTGTAAGAATGCTGCGTGGAGACCGCACGACGCTTGCGGCTCCACAAGCGTTCTGAGGAGAGGGTGTCGATGGAGCTGGAGCACGAGTTCACCGTGCCGGTCGGAGTCAAGGAGGCGTGGGACGTCCTGCTCGACGTCGAACGCATCGCGCCGTGCATGCCGGGGGCGACCGTCCTCGACGTCCGCGGCGACGAGTTCGCCGGCACGGTACGCGTCAAGGTCGGCCCCATCGCGATGACCTATGCGGGCGACGCGCGCTTCGCCGAGAAGGACGAGGCCGCGCACCGCGTCGTCATGGAGGCCGCGGGCAAGGAGAGCCGTGGATCCGGCACGGCGAAGGCCACGGTGACCGCGACGCTCGCCGAGGCCCCGGACGGCGGCACGGCGGTCCGCGTGGTCACCGACCTCACCGTGACGGGCCGTCCCGCCCAGTTCGGTCGCGGCATGCTCCAGGACGTCGGCGGCCGGCTGATCGGCCAGTTCGCCGACAACCTCGCGCAGACCCTGCAGGAGGACAGGTCGGCGGCTTCCGCGACGAATGGCGGCGGGTCGGCCTCGAGTACCGCGACGCCGTCCCCGAGCCCGGGCGTTGAGGCATCGGTGCCGCCGCGCTCGCAGCCGGCCGAGGCACTCGACCTGCTCCAGCTGACCGGCGTCTCGGGCTTCGTCGCGAAGTACAAGGTGCCGATCGTCGGCGCGGTCGCCGGCGGCCTGCTGCTCTGGTTCGTCCTGCGGAAGCGCCGCCGCAGCTGACGTGGACGGCGCCGCGGCCTCACCTCACGAACGTGGACTTCACCTCGTCCCTGCACGAGGTGAAGTCCACGTTGATCACGTTTACGTGATCAACGGGAGCACGCGCGGGGTGGTCAGCTCGCGGATCAGGGTGTCGTGCTGTTCGGGCGTCAGCATCGAGGCGGGCGCGGCGGGGTAGGGCTGGCAGACGCCGACGTGGGCCAGGGCCGCCTTCCAGGCCACGGGCGGGGTGCCGCCGCGGCAGAGGTGGATGACGTGACAGAGCTCACGCTCCAGGCGCAGTGCCTCGCCGAGGTCGCCGGCAACGACCGCGTCGTAGATGCCGACCGGCAGGTGCGGCACGAGGTTGATGCTCGCGGCGATCGTGCCCGTCGCGCCGGCGAGCAGGCACGCGACGAGATAGGTGTCCGAGCCCGTCACGACTGCGAAGTCGGTGCCCTCGGTCGCGGCGAGCACCTTCTGGAAGTACTCGATGTCGCGGCTGCTGTCCTTGATGCCCGCGATGTTCGGGTGGGCGGCGAGCGCTCCGACCACGTGTGGCGCGAAGCTCACCTTGGTGAACACCGGGATGTTGTAGAGGACGACCGGCAGCGGTGACCGCTCGGCGAGGTCCTCGTACAACCGCAGCGCCTCGGTGTCCTGGAGCGGGTAGTAGTACGGCGGCGCGACGAGCGCCGCGGTCGCACCGCGCTCGGCGAGTCCGTGGAGCTCGTCGAGTCCCTCGGCGACCGACGCCAGCGGCACACCGGAGATCACCGGCATCCCCGCGGGGACGCGCTCGCGGACGAGCCTGGTGACCTCGAGCCGCTGTGCCCGGCTCAGCCGCGCGCCCTCGCCGGTGGAGCCGGTCGGGCTGATGCCGACGACGCCGGCTCCGACGACCCGGTCGACCAGCTTCGTCAGGCCGGCCTCGTCGAGGTCGCCGCGCTCGTCGAGGGGGGTGGCCAGGGCCGCGATGGCACCATGCGGAACGGGCGTCATCTGTTGTCCTTCTCCCGAGTCGACGTCGAGTTTCAGCCTATAGCCGGTAGAGCGGGTCGGGCTTGCGGCTGATCGCCCGCCCGCCGTCGACCTGCCAGAGTGCACCGGTGACGAACGCGGCCTCGTCCGACGCGAGGTACGCGACGGCGCTCGCGATCTCCTCCGGCCTGCCGAGCCGGCCGACCAGGGTCGACGGTTCGGGTCCGGCCGGCGAGCCGCCGGAGACGTCGTCGATCTCGTGCATCAGTGCTTCGGAGGCGATCATGCCGGGGACGACGGCGTTGACGCGGACGCCGTGCGGAGCGAGCTCCACGGCGAGGGCGCGGGTCAGCGCGGAGATGCCGCCCTTGCTCGCGGCGTACGCGACGTGCCGGGGGAGCGGGAGCTGGGCGTGCAGGCTCGCGAGGTTGACGATCACGCCGGCCCCCCGCGTCGCCATGTCCCTGCCGGCGTCGCGGCTGAGGAACGCCGTCGCGGTGAGGTTGGTCGCGATGACCGTTGCCCAGTCGTCCTCGTCGAGCGCGAAGAGGTCGTGCCGTGCCCCGAGCGTGGCGGCGTTGTTGACGAGGACGTCGACGCGGCCGTGGTCCCCGATCACGGCCGGCACGAGCGCGGCGCGCTGGTCGCGTACGGCCAGGTCGACGACGTGCGCGGTGGCCCGGCCACCGGCCGCCTCGACGGCGGCCACCGTGGCGCGGGCGCCCTCGCCGTCGACGTCGGCGACCGCGACGACGGTGCCGGAGGTCGCGAGACGCTCGGCGATGGCACGGCCGATCCCGTGAGCCGCGCCGGTGACGACCGCGACTCTCCCGCCAGAGTCCTGACCTCTGTCCATCGCGGACGATCCTGCCGGGAGCGTGGACTGGGTGTCAATCAGAGGTGCGAAAGGGCACCTCCACCCCGGCGTGCCTGGGTGGAGGTGCCCGATGTCTCGCGGGGTCAGCCTGCCTGTTGCCGGTTCGCGAGCTCGTCGTGGACCGTCGCCATGTCGAGGGCGCGGACCTTGCCGATCAGCTCCTCGAGTGCCCGCTCGGGCAGGGCACCGGCCTGGGCGTGCAGGACGATCCCGTCGCGGATGGCGACGATCGTCGGGATCGACATGACGTCGTGGGCCTGTGCCAGTGCCGGCTCGGCGTCGGTGTCGACCTTGCCGAACACGATGTCGGGGTGGCGCTCGGACGCCTTCTCGAAGATCGGGCCGAAGATCCGGCACGGTGGGCACCAGGTGGCCCAGAAGTCCACGAGCACGATCGCGTTGTCGTCCACGACCTGGCTGAAGTTCGCCTCGGTCAGTTCCCTCGTTGCCACCTGCGTGCCTTCTCTCGCTGCGGGTTCGCTCTCGACACCTGTCGGGCGGGCTGTGCATGCAACGAGGGGGCTGGGGCGGAAATTCCGGTGCCGCGCACGGCGGAACGAAGGCTGCCCGCCGAGTCCCGGGGGGTTGACTCGGCGGGCAGCCAGGAGCGGTGGCCGCATGCGCCGCCTGCGCTCCCCTTGAGCAACGAGGTGACCCGGTCGAGGTAACGCGGTTGCTCGGGGATTTCGGCCGGCGCGTCAGGTTACCGATCGGTAACCTTGGGTCGGCTCAGGACGGCAACGGCTTGCCCTTCGTCTCGGGTCCTGCCCAGAAGGTGAAGATCAGCCCGAACACGTAGATCGAGCCGATGACCAGGGCGGTCGTGCTGACCGACCCGAAGGCGTCGACGAGGTACCCGGAGAGCAGGGTCGCCCCGGCGACGATGAACCTGGTCGCGTTGAAGATGATGGTGATCGCCGTGCCGCGCGCATGGGTCGGGAAGAGCTCGACCGGCCAGGTCGCCATCCAGGTGAACACGCCCAGGGTGAAGAACCCGTTGACCAGCGCCGCCCATCGCAGTGCGTCGGGCCCCGCGAACCTGAACAGTACGACGTTCATGATGAGTGCGCCGACGAAGTACACGATCATCGTGGGTCTGCGCCCGAAGAAGTCGTTGAAGAAGCCCATGGCGAAGTAGCCGAGCATCCCGCCGACGTTGTACCAGAGCGCGACCGCCGCAGCCGCGGCCGCCGGATTGCCGCCTTGGACGGCAGCCATGCCCGCGCCGAACTGGGGGACCAGGGTCGACACCGCCCACCAGCCGCCGAGCGTCACGGTCGCGAGGACGAGCAGCTTGACGACCCGCGGTCGGAGCACGGGATCGGCGAAGATGTGCGTCATCGTGAAGGTGGTGAGTGCGGTGTCGTCCTTGTCGAGCGTCTGTCCCGCCCGCTTGCGCTTGCGTGCCTCCCGCCGGCGGTCGTCGGCGTCGATCCACAGCTTCGGGTCCTTGACGTAGCGGCGGATGAAGATCACCAGCAGTGCGGGAAGCACGCCGATGAGGAACATGTACCGCCACGACCCGGGGTCGTTGTTGACGAACGTCCACACCACCGTGGCGAGGATGAAGCCGACGCCGAACCCACCCTGCAGGAACGCGATGCCGCGTCCGCGGGTGCGGTTGGACCACATCTCGGAGACGAGCGCCGCTCCCGGTCCCCACTCCGCGCCCATGCCGAGGCCGGTGAGGAAGCGGAACCCGATGAAGAACCAGTAGTTGGGCGCGAGGGCGGTGAGCCCGGTGAAGACGGCGTACCAGATGATCGCGAACATCAGGACGCGCCGGCGACCGAAATAGTCGGATAGCACGCCGGAGATCATGCCGCCGCATGCCCACGCGGCGAGCGTGATGGCGAGGATGCCGGCGAAGTACAGCGCGGAGGCGTCGGGCGCGACGAGGCTGCCGACGACCTGGTGGCCGACGAGCACCGCGACGTAGGTCTCGAACCCGTCGAGGCACCAGCCGAGCCATGCCGCGGTGAACGCGTTGCGCTTGTCGCGCTTCGCGACTCCCGTCCCGTGTTCCGATCGACTAGGTAGGGATGAGGTGGCTTCCTGACTCATGTCGTGTTGCACCTGCCTTGCGTGGTCTGAACCCCGTCGGATGGATCGGTCCTGGCTCACCGCACCGCCGCTACTCGGCAGCTGCAGCGTGCCCGGTCGTTACCAAGAAATGGGCGAGAGCGGCCTCGGCGACCTCGATGTCCTGCGCCGCCGTACCGCTGCTCACGCCGATGCCACCCACGACGGCACCGTCGACGATGACGGGGATGCCGCCGCCGATGGTCGAGAACCGCCCGCCGTTGGTGCCGTTGATCCGCCAGGTCGGACTGCCGGGGTTACCGTCGTCGCCGTAGAAAGCGGTGGTGTTGCGTGCCGCCGCGGCGGTGAACGCCTTGTCGAGGGCGATGGACACGCTGGAGACCTTGCCTCCGTCGAGGCGTTCGAACGCGATGAGCACGCCCGCATCGTCGACCACGGCGGTGCACTGGGGCACACCGATGACGTCGCAGTGGTTGGCCGCGCCCTGCAGGATGCAGCGCGCGTCCGCGATGTCGAGCCGTCGACTGGTCAGCACGGGCAGCCTCCTCGCTGTAAGGTGCGGGCTATAATACGGTCATACAGACTGTTTGTCATGGTGGAGGTAGGCGCGCATGGTGGACGGCCTTCCGCGTGGCGTGATCGGTGCGTGTCTCACCCCGTTCCGCGCCGACGGCGGCGTCGACGAGGGCGCACTGGAGCGCGAGCTCGAATTCATGGTCGGGCACTGCGACGCGGTCTCGATGCTCGGTGCAGAGGTCTCGGAGTACCGCATGCTCACCGCCGAGGACCGGCGCAGGGTGCTGCGCCGCGGGATCGGCCAGGTGAACGGGCGGGTGCCGGTGCTGTCCGGCGCGTCGAGCCCGCGGCTGCCCGAGGTGGCGGAGCTCGCAGCACTCGCCGCCGCGGCCGGGGCCGACTACGTGCAGGTGTTGATCCCCCGTCGGCCGTGGGGTCCCGACCTCGGTGCCGACGAGGTGCTCGGCTACTTCACCGCGGTGGTCGAGGTGAGCCCGCTGCCCGTGGTCGTGTACCACAACCCGGGGTACGGGTCGGATCCCTCGCCCGACCTGCTCGTCGAACTGAGCCGGCTCGACGGCGTGGTGGCCTTCAAGGAGAGCTCGCGCGACATGGCGCGCATCGGCCGACTCATCGCGGATATCGACGTCGCGGGTCACGCCGGTTACTTCACCACCATGCAGCCACTGCTCGCCACCCTCCTGCAGGGCGGCTCCGGCGCGATGATGCCCGTCCCCGCGACCCTCATCGGTGCCGAGATCGTGCGCGCGGTGCGATTGGGCGACCTCGACGCGGCCAGGCGGTCCCAGGCGCTGTTCGCCGGGTTCCCCGGGCGCTGGAAGTCGTACGGCCTCACCCCGGTCATGAAGTGCGCGATGGGTCATCTCGGCATCGACCTCGGCGTGAGCGTGTCGCCGTACGCCGGCGTGGCCGAGGCGCACGCCGCAGAGATCGGGGAGTTCGTGGCCGACGCGGGGCTGCCGAGCCGCGTCTGACTGGGTGACCACCTGGCTACACCAACGTTCCGCTCTCGGACCACGACCGGAACAGGCCGGCGTCAGGCGTCTCCAGCGAGCCGAACCGGCGGTCGAAGTAGAGCAGCGGGCGTTCGCCCTGGGTGTACCCGCAGGCGAGGACGCGGCCGACGAAGATCGAATGGTCGCCGCCCGGGTGGCTCTCCTCGACGGCACAGACGAAGTGGGCGATGGCGTCGCCGAGGACCGGCGCGGGGTAGTCGGGGAGGAGCGTGAGTCCGGCGAACCGGTCGGTGCCGCGCGTCGCGAAGCGCCGTGCGATCTCGATGTGGTCCTCGCCGAGTACGTTGACGGCGAACGTGCTGCTCGTCTCGAGCGCCTTGTGCGTGGGCAGCGTCTGCTGGATGCAGGCCAGCAGCTGCGGCGGGTCCAGCGAGAGCGAGCAGACCGCCGATGCGGTCATGCCGGCCGGTCCCTCAGGCGTCATCGTGGTGATCACGGTGACGCCGGTCGCGAGCAGGGACATCGAGTCCCTGAAGTGGGCCTGCTCGGGCTCGGGCGCTGGACGGTTGGTCACGAGCCGTCCTCCGGAGTGAGCATCGCAGCGAGTATGGACACCGCAACGTTCGCGCCGCGCGCACGTGAGCGAGGAGCGGAGCGGAGGAGGACGGCGGGCAACACAGTCACGACAGCGCCGGTGTCTTGCCCGCTGCGCCGTCGCCGGCCCGGTCGTCGAGGCCGTAGCCGTCGAGCGCGGTGTCGACGAGTGCCTTCGCGGCGGCGAAGTCGTAGTTGCCGAACATCCGCATCTTCACGACGAACGGCGCACCCGCGTAGAACATCTCGTATTGGTGGTGCCGGCTGGCGAACTCCGATCCCACGAGGTCCCAGGCCAGCTTGAGCAGCTTGACGCGGTCGGCCGCGGGCACCCCCGGCGACTGGATGTACCGGTTGATCTGCTCGCTGATCTCGGGGGAGTGGAAGTCCTCCACCGACGAAGGCAGCTGGATGAGCCCGCCGCCGCACAGGTCGCGGACGAGGTGGAGCAGCTTGCCGTAGGTCTCCGGCTGAAGCGTGGTGTTCGCGAACGTCTCCGCGCTGCCCGGCCAGGCGATGCCGTGCTCGTCGATGTCGCAGTTGTACTCGGCGGCGAGCACGAGCCCGCTCACGGTCGTGGCGTGGGCGGCGAGCTCGCCGAGCGTGCCCTGCACCGGCGGCAACTTGTCGACGCCGTTCATCGCCGCGACCTTCGCCGCGACGCCCGCCAGGAAGTCGAGCTTCGCCGACAGCCGGATCTGCGCCTGGACGTTGCCGAGCAGCCAGGCAGGGGTCTCCCACCACTGCGCCTTGACGAGGTCGAGGTCGCGGTACACGAAGACGTTCTCCCAGGGCACGAACACGTCGTCGTACACGACGAGGGAGTCGGTCTCGTCGAACCGGCTTGCCAGCGGGTAGTCGAACGTGCTCGTCGCCGCTTGGGCGTACGAGCGGCGGGGGAAGATCTTCACGCCGGGCGCGGACACGGGCACCATGACCGAGATGGCCTGGTCCTCGTCGCCGGGGCGCAGCGGGACGATGCTGCTCAGCTGGATCCAGTCGGCGAGCACGGCTCCGGTGCCGAGCATCTGTGCGCCCTTGATCACGATGCCGCCGTCGCGCTCCTCCTTGACGCCGGCGTACAGGTGCGGATCGCTCTGCTGGTGCGCGGGCTTGGACCTGTCGATCTGCGGCGGCACGATCGTGTACGCGGCGTAGACGTCGTTCTCCGCGGCGTACCGGTGGAAGCGCACGACGTTGTCCGCGAACTGCTGACCGCCGCGCGCGAAGACGTGCGGGGAGGCGGCGAACCCGGCCAGGAAGCCGGCGACGTGGTCGGGCGTGCGGCCCATCAGGCCGTACGTCCGCTCGGCCCACAGGCGCAGGCCCTTGCGGCGGCGCGCGAGGTCCTCGGTCGACCGGGGGATGAGATATGCCACATTGAGCGGCTCCCCCGTCTCGGGGGACGGGTACGTCATGGTCTCGCGGTTCGCCGGGTCGATGGCCGCGTCGTAGAGGCCTGCGACGGAGCGGACGGCGCCGCGGAAGGCGGGGTGAGTGGTGACGTCGGCGACGCGTTCGCCGTCGATGGAGACGTGCCGCCCGTCACGGAGTCCCGCGACGTAGTCCTGGCCGCTGCGCATGGATACCTGCCTGCCCGGGTTGATTAGATGACTTTTGTAAATTACTTTTGTCATCTACTCCAGTCAAGATGCGATCGGGAGGCGCGACCGTGGGGTACGACATTCGGAAGTGGTTCGGTGCCGTCGAGCACACCAGGCACGAGGGTGGGCCGGTGGCGGACGAGCCGTTGGGCAAGGCGGTCGTGGCCGTGGTGATCGCGAACCCGTACGCGGGGGAGTACGCCGACGACCTCGCGAAGCTGATCGGGCCGAGCGCCGAGCTCGGCACGGAGCTGACCCGCCGCGGGCTCGAGCTGCTCGACGGCAAGGCGCAGGGGTGCGGCAAGGGTGCGATCGTCGGGGCCTCCGGTGAGCAGGAGCACGGCGTCGCGTGCCTGACGACGCCGTTCGGCGACGCACTGCGCGCCGGCGTCGGCGGCGGTGAGGCGTGGGTCAGCTCGGCCACCAAGGTCGGCGGCCCCGGTACCACCCTCGACATCCCGCTCGCGTACAAGGACGCGCTGTACGTCCGCTCGCACTACGACGCGATGACGCTGGCGATCCCGGACGCCCCGCGGCCGGGCGAGATCGTCGTGGCGGTCGCGCTGTCGACCGGTGGCCGCGTGCACGCCCGGGTGGGCGGGCTCGCCCTGGCCGACGCGAAGGGAGATGGTGTCCGATGAGAGCGCAGGAGCTGCTCCGGTCGCCTTCGCTGTCGCAAGACCGCCGGAGGCAGATGACGCTGACCGACCGCCTGTGGCTCGCGGTGCGCGAGCTCGGCCGGCAGGTGCGGGCGGGGCGGCTGCTCAGTCTGGGCGCGTTCGGTCGGAAGGGTGGGGTGTATGAGTACGGCGCTCGTCAACATTGGTGAGTCGCACGCCGGTGACGCCGCCGGCAGCCCGCTGGACGGCGACGCCATGGTCCTCGACCGCGGCGACATCGTGTGGGTGGGCGACACCTCGGAGGTGACGGCGGGCGCGCACGAGACCGTCGTCGACGTCGCAGGCGCGACCGTCATCCCCGGCCTGATCGACTCGCACGTCCACACGACGTTCGGCGACTTCACGCCGCGGCAGGGGATGCTCGGCTTCCTCGACAGCTACCTGCACGGTGGCACCACGCGGGTGATCTCCGCGAGCGAGGTGCATGTGCCCGGCCGGCCGACGGACGTCGTCGGCGTCAAGGCGCTGGCCGTCGCGGCCCAGCGCTGCTTCGCCGACTACCGGCCGTCGGGCGTCACCGTCCACGCCGGGTCGGTCATCCTCGAGCCCGGCCTCACCAAGGCCGACTTCGCGGAGCTGCGCGCGGCGGGCGTCTGGCTGGCCAAGGCGGGCTTCGGCGCGTTCGGCGGGCCGATGGAGTACGTGCCCATCGTGCACGCCGCGCGGGAGGCCGGCATCGTGGTCATGACCCACTCCGGAGGCGGGTCGATCCCCGGCAGCCTGTCCAAGATCTCGGTCGACGTGATCCTCGCGATGCGGCCGAACATCGCGGGCCACGTCAACGGCGGGCCCACGGCGCTCGACCCGGAGGAGAACGCCAGGATCGTCGAGGAGGGCGACGGGATCGCGCTCCAACTCGTCCAGGCGGGCAACCTGCGGTCGGCGATCGACATCGCCGACCGGGCGCTCGCGGCGGACGCGTTCGAACGCGTGCTCATCGCCACCGACACCCCGACCGGCACCGGGGTCATCTCGCTCGGCATGCTGCGGCAGATGGCCGAGCTCGCCTCGCTCTCGGAGCTCACGCCCCGTCAGGTGGTGACCGCCTGTACCGGCAACGTCGCGGGCGTCTACGGCCTGTCGGCGGGCCTGCTCGAGGTGGGTCGCCCGGCCGACGTCCTCGTGGTCGACGCCCCCGTCGGCGGCCGCGGCGACGACGCCTTCGCCGCTCTCGCGATCGGCGACCTGCCGGCCGTCGCGGTCGCGATCACCGCAGGCGAGGTGCGCTTCACCAAGAGCCGCAACACCCCGCCCCCCACGCGTCCCGTGACAGTCAGGAGTGGCAAGTGAAGGGCATGCTCTTCTCCCAGATGGAGCCGCCGCCGGGCTGGGAGGACGACTTCCACGACTGGTACGAGAACGAGCACATCCCGGACCGCCTCGCGCTCGACGGGTTCGACGTCGCGACGCGCTACGCGGCCGTCGAGGGTGGTCCCGCCCACCTCGCCGTGTACGAGATCGGCGACATGGGCGTGCTCGACACCCCCGCCTATCGCAGGCTCAAGGAGCAGCCGTCGGAGCGCACCGGGCGGATGCTGGCCAACGTCCACGGCTTCACCAGGTTCACCTGCGAGCTGACGTCGGACACCGGGCCAGAGGGCGCGCGTGGCGACTATCTGTCCGCGGTGGCGTTCGAGGTGCCGGAGGAGGACGTCGACGCGTTCGACGACTGGTACGAGAACGAGCACGTCGCCGCCCTGTTGCAGGCCGACGGCTGGCTGCGGGTGCGGCGCTGGCGCGTACGGTCCGGCGACGGCGGACCGTGGACACACCTCGCGCTGCACGAGCTCGCCGACCTCGACGTCATGGATTCACCGGAGCGGGCCGCGGCTCGGGTCGGGCCGAAGCGCGACGCCCTCGCCGGCAGGAAGTGGTTCGAAATGTCGGGTCGGTGGCTCTACCGGGTGTTGAATCGATACTCGTGAGCGACAACAGGAAGGGCCGCCGCCAGGCTGTCAGCACCGATGCACCCGCTACCAAGGATGCGCAGGGGCGCGACGTCGAGGGCCCGGAGTTCCATGCGTACTTCTCCGGCATCGCCGAGGCACACCACGTCATCCGCAAGGTGTTCCGGCTCGTCGACGAGCAGGCAAAGAAGGCGGGTCTCGAGCCGCTCGAGCACAAGCTGCTGATCCAGGTCTTCGGCGCGCCGTCGGCGCCGCTGTCCGTCCAGGCGGCCGCCACGCGCCTCGACGTCTCGTCCGCGCTCGCGTCGCGACTGCTCAAGGGGCTCGTCGACCGGGGTCTGGTGACCCGGGTGCCCGGGCAGACCGACCGGCGGGTGACGAGGGTGGAGATCACGGTGGCGGGCCGTGACCTGCTGGCCGCGGTCGACAGGGACGTGCGGCACCACGTGGGCCTGTTCCAGTCCGGGCTCACCGACGCCGAGCGCGACGGAGCGCTGCGCATCTTCGCGTTCTATCTCGGTCGCTGAGCACGACGTCTGGTCGATATTGCCTGACGGTAGTATCGTCATACAGTGCCTCATGAGTCGCAAGTGGACATCGATGCCGTGACTGCCGAGCCGGCGGTGGCCACCGGCTATCGCGACTTCCGCCGGCACCTACGGGACCTCGACGACGCCGGGCTGCTGGTCACCGTCGACGAGCCCATCGACAAGGACACCGAGCTGCACCCGCTGGTGCGCTGGCAGTTCTGCGGGGGCATCGCCGAGCCGGACCGGCGCGCATTCCTGTTCACCGACGTCCGGGACGGTGCCGGGCACGGGTTCGACGTGCGGGTGGCGGTCGGAGCGCTCGCCGCCAGCCGCGCGATCTACGCGACGGCGCTCGGCTGCGACCTGGCGAGGGTCGGCGAGGTGTGGCGGCGCGCGATCGACGTCCCGCGTGCGCCCGTCGAGGTGTCGTCGGCCCCCTGCCAGGAGATCGTCAGGGAGGGTGCGGCGCTCCGTGAGCCGTTCGGCGGCCTCGACGGGCTGCCGGTGCCGATCTCCACGCCCGGCTGGGACAACGCGCCCTACCTCAGCGCCGGGCACTTCGTCACCCGCGACCCCGACACGGGGATCCAGAACATCGGCAACTACCGCGGCCAGCTCAAGGCGCGCGACCGGCTCGGCGTGATGGTGCTGCAGACGTTCGACCAGGGGATCACGCCGCACTGGCGCAAGGCGAAGGCACGGGGGGAACGGCTCCCGTGCGCCGTCGTGCTCGGGCCGCCGCCCGCGGTGAGCCTCGCCGCCGTCAACAAGCTGCCGCCCGACCTCGACGAGCTGGCCGTGGCCGGCGCGCTGGTCGGGCAGGCGATACCCGTCGTCGCCTGCCGGACGGTCGACGTCCTCGTCCCCGCCGACGCCGAGCTCGTGATCGAGGGCTGGATCGACACGGAGCTGCTCGAGCCCGAGGGCCCGTTCGGCGAGTCGCACGGCTACGTCAGCCCGCAGGAGTACAACGGCTTCCTCGAGGTCACCGCGATCACCCGCCGGCACGACGCGGTCCTGCCGTCGATCATCAGCCAGGTGACGCCGAGCGAGTCGAGCATGATCAAACTCGTGTCGTACGAGGCGTCGTTCCTCGCGCACCTGCGGCGGATCGGCATCCACGGTGTCGACTCGGTCTTCCTGCACGAGCGGCTGACCAACCTCCGCAAGGTCGTGGTGCTGCGCTTCGACGACCGGCACGACGACGCGAACGTCTGGCGCGCGCTGCACGCGGCGGCATCGTTCCAGTCGGCCGTCGGCAAGCTCGTGGTCGCGGTCGACGCGGACATCGACCCGGCCGACTCCGACAGCCTGCTGTGGGCGATGTCGTACCGCATGGACCCGCGGTCGGACCTCGAGCTGATGGGCCACCGCACCTGGGGTCACGGCCCGCCGCCGATCTCCGCCGACGGCGGCGACGGCGCGCTGCTGATGGACGCGACGCTGAAGAAGCCGTACCCGCCGATCGCGCTGCCGCGCCGGGAGTTCATGGAACGGGCACGCGCGATCTGGGAGCGGCTCGGCCTGCCGCCGCTGACGCCGCAGCCGCCCTGGTACGGATACTCGCTCGGCGACTGGTCGTCCGCGCTGGAGGACGAGGCGACGCTCGCGGTGCAGGGCCGCTACTGGGAGACCGGTGACGCGGCGGTCGCACGCCGCCGCGGCGACGTCGCGATGAACACCCCCGTCGACGATCTCCCGCCACCCTCCGAATGACAGATTGTTTGACCAGATGACGGTAATACCATATGTTCAGATACACCCGAGCGAGCGACGGGAGGAGCTGTCATGAGCGGGCAGCGAACACTCCCGTCACCCGCGCGGCTGCAGAAGCTGCCCGCGCAGGGGACCGTGCGTCGCACTGCCGGTAGCGGCCGGCTCGGGCGCTACCGGGCGCCGATCGTCGGGGCGACCGCTGTCGTCCTCGTGATCGTGGCCTGGCAGCTCGCCGTGGTGCTGGAGCTCGTCGACGTCTCGTTCATCGCGGAGCCGACGGCGATCGGCGAGGAGCTCGTGCGTCTGTTCACCTCCGGCGTGATCTTCGAGGACCTGGCCACCAGCGGCATCGAGCTCGCCGTCGGCCTGGGGCTCGCCGCGGTCGTCGGCATCGGGCTCGGGTTGATCATCGGCTGGTACCGCCTCGCGGACGAGTTCTTCGAGCCGCTCGTCACGAGCCTGTACGCCACGCCGCAGGTCGCGCTGGTGCCCGTACTGATCCTGTGGTTCGGGATCGGCATCGGCTCGAAGATCGCGGTGGTCTTCCTGATGGCGGTCTTCGAGATCCTCGTCAACACCCGCGCGGGTGTGCGGACCGTCGAGGAGAACGTCATGCGGGCCGCGCGGAGCTTCGGTGCCACCGACAGACAGCTGGTCCGCACCATCGTGCTGCCGTCCGCGGTCCCGTTCATCGCGACAGGACTTCGTCTCGGCGTCGGCAAGGGTCTGGTCGGCGTCGTGGTCGGCGAGCTCTTCGCGGCCAAGGCCGGGGTCGGATTCCGGCTGACGACGGCGGCGGCGAATCTGCAGATGACCCAGATGTACGCGACGCTGGTCATCATCGCGGCCGTCGGCGTGGCACTCACGCTGCTGCTCAAGCGGGTGGAGAGGCATTTCGATGCCTGGCGAGTCTAGGACCGCGGCCGGCACGGCACGGCAGCACGGCGACGGCGAGATCCCCGACAGTGACCTCGTCCTGCGCGCCAGCGGCGTGGAGGTCGAGTTCCCGCTCCGCGACGGCAGCCGGCACCTCGCGATCGACGGCGTCTCGCTGGAGGTGCGGCGCGGTGAGTTCGTGTCCATCGTCGGCCCGAGCGGGTGCGGCAAGACGACGTTCCTCAACGCGGTCGACGGGCTCGTACCCACGCGGGGCGGGTCCATCGAGGTCGCGATGCGCGACCGCGAGGAAGGCGGCACCCGTAGCCGGGCGATGGTGTTCCAGGACGCCTCGCTGCTGCCGTGGCGCACGGTCCTGCGCAATGTGTCGTACGGGCTCGAGTTGCACGGTGTGCCCAAGCAGGAGTGTCGCGAGCGGGCGCTGGAGCTCATCGAGCTGGTCGGCCTCAAGGGCTCGGAGGACCGCTATCCGCGCCAGCTGTCCGGCGGTATGAAGCAGCGGGTGAACCTCGCGCGCGCACTCGTCGTCGACCCGGAGATCCTGCTGCTCGACGAGCCGTTCGCCTCGCTCGACGCGCAGACGCGCGAGTACATGCAGGCGGAGCTGCTGTCCATCTGGGCGCGCGCGGGCAAGACCGCGGTGCTCGTCACCCATCAGATCGACGAGGCGGTCTACCTCTCCGACCGGGTGGTCGTGTTCTCCAAGGGCCCGGGACGGGTCAAGGACACGATCGAGGTCGGGCTCGACCGCCCACGCAAGCTCGCCGTCAAGCGGAGCGATGTCTTCCGTGACCACGAGACGCGGATCTGGAATCTCATTCAGGACGAAGGTGAGCCCGATGAAGGTCAATGACGACAACGGACACCGGAGGCGGTCGTGGCGCGTGGTCGGGGCCGCTCTCGCCGCCGTGGTCCTGTTCTGCGGCGCGCTCACCGGCTGCGGCAAGGGCGGCGGGAAGTCGGTCTCCGAGGGTGAGGGCGGCATGCAGAAGCTCACTATCGGCATGTCGGTGAACGACGTGGTCTTCGCGTCGGTCTACGTCGCCGACGAGCTCGGCTTCTTCGAGAAGGAGGGGCTCGAGGTCGACCTGCGTCCGTTCAAGGGTGGCTCGGCGCTGCAGGCGGCCTTCGCGTCCGGCGACATCGAGGTGGCGGGGATCGGCGCGTCCTCGGCGATCCGGGCCAACGCCGCCGTCAACCAGGACATCAAGTTCATCATGTCGTTCCAGGCAGGCGTGCCGTACGACGTGATCGTCAGCAAGCGGATCAAGTCGTGGCAGGATCTCAAGGGCAAGGCGATCGCCATCACCAAGCCGGGTAGTCAGACCGAGCTCATCACGCGGGCGTTGCTGGAGCAGAACGGTCTCGACCCTGACAAGGACGTGACGATGATCAGCACCGGCGGCGACGCCGAGCAGACGGCCGCCCTGAAGACGGGCAGCGCCGACGCGACGGTGGTGAGCGCCGCGAGCAAGCACCTGATCAAGGTCGCGGACGGCCGCCTGCTGCAGGCGTCCGAGGACATCACGGTGCCGATGCAGACCAACGGTCTCGGCGTCACCCAGGACATCCTCGACGAGCACCCCGACGTCGCGAAGAAGACCGTCCGCGCGCTGATGCGGGCGGCGGCCGCCATGCACGATCCGGAGCAGGAAAAGGCCGTCAAGGACGCCTTCGAGAAGGGCCTCGGCGAGAGCGATCCCAAGACCCAGCAGGAGTGGTGGGACTACGTCTCGTCCGATCCCGAGCGGATCTTCCCCGTGGCCGGTGACATCGACAAGGACGGCGTGGCGAACGTGCTGAAGCTCGTCGAGGAGACCGAGCCGAAGGCCGCTGATCTGTCCCCGCACGACGTCGTCGACGACTCGATCATCCGCGGCGAGGCGAAGCTGGCGCGCTCGCTGGAGAAGAAGTGAACCGGCGACACCACTAGGAACGGAAGCACATGTACCCACGCGCCTTCGCGTACGTCCGTCCGCGGAGCACCGAGGAGGCCGTCGCGCAGCTCGCCGAGCACGGCGACGGAGCCAACGTCCTCGCGGGCGGCATGAGCCTCGTGCCGATGCTCAAATACCGGCAGCGCGCGCCGGGCGTGCTCGTCGACATCGGCCGGCTGACCGACCTCGCCGGCGTCGACGCGACCGGCGACACGGTCGAGATCGGTGCGACCACCCGGCACGCCGACGTCGCCGCGCTCGCGTCCGGCGCAGGCGTCACCCCGATGCTCGCCGAGCTCGCCGGGCGGATCGGTGACGTCCAGGTGCGCAACATGGGCACCGTCGGTGGTGGTCTCGCGGCCGTCGAACCGACCGGCGACTGGGGTGCGGCGCTCCTCGCCCTGCGCGGCGAGGTCGTGGCGGTCGCGAGCGGCGGGGAGCGGCGGATCGCGGCCGACGACCTGTTCGTCGCCACGTACACCACGAGCCTGCGTCCCGACGAGCTGCTGACCCGTGTCCTCCTACCCCAGGGCGGACGGCTCGGTGCCGCGCAGGCGAAGTTCGAGCGCCGCACCGCGGCCGGCGTGCTGAGCTGTGTCGCCGCGGTATGTCTCGGCGACGGTGATGACGTCATCGAGGCAGGCGTGGGATGCATCGGCCTCGAAGGACACCCGGTACGCCTCACCGAGGTCGAGGACGTCCTGCGCGGGCAGCCGTTCGGGTCCGAGCTCGTCGCCGCGGCCGCGGCCGCGGTCGGTGCCGACGACTTCCGGCGCTCGGTGCTGGGAAGCCTGGTGCGAGACGCCTTGGAGCGGGCCGGTGCGCAGGCGTCGGCGGGAACGGGAGCGAAGCGGTGAGCGATCGCGGGGATGACGTGAGCGAAGAGTCGAACGGAACGGCGCAGGCAAGTGCGGCGCGGCGTGCGGTGGCCCTCATCGTGAACGGGCGCGAGCACGTGGTGCAGGTCGAGCCCCGCACCCTGCTCGTCGACGCGATCCGCGACCACGTCGGGCTCACCGGCACCCACATCGGTTGCGACAGCACGAGTTGCGGCGCGTGCACGGTGCTGCTCGACGACCGGCCGGTGAAGTCGTGCACGCTCTTCGCCGTGCAGGCGGAGGGGTCGCGGCTGCGCACCGTCGAGAGCGTTGGCTCCGACGACGGCACGCTGCACCCGCTGCAGCAGGCGTTCGAGGACGAGTTCGCCTTCCAGTGCGGCTACTGCACCGCGGGCATGCTGATGTCGTCACTCGCGATGTACGAGCGTGACGACCCGCCGGATCGCGGCGAGATCAGGCGGTGCCTGGTCGGCAACCTGTGCCGGTGCACCGGCTACGAGTCGATCGTCGACGCGGTCGAGCTGGCAGTCACCCGGCGCGGCGCCGCCGACCAGGAGGCGGAGGCGCGATGACGGCACCGACCACGACGGCAGCGACCACGACAGCGCCGGCGCAGGGCACGGTCGGCACCAGCATGCCCCGGGTCCGCGACCGTGAGGTGTTGCGCGGCGAGGGCACGTACGTCGGCGACGTCAGGCTCCCGGGCATGGCGCACGCCGTCTTCTACCGCAGCCCCCACGCGCACGCCAGGATCACCCGGCTCGGCCTCGACCGGGTGCTGGCCCTGCCCGGGGTGCTGCTCGCCCTCACCGCGGACGACCTCGAGTCGCGCGTGCACACCATGCAGCCGTTCCCGTTCCAGAGCCGCAACCCGTTCCGCGGCGGCAACCCGGAGATCAGGTTCGCCGACCGGGTGGGTCTCGCGCGCGACAAGGTGCGGTACGTGGGCGAGCCGGTCGCGATGATCGTCGCGGACGACCGCTACGTCGCGGAGGACGCGCTCGAGCTCGTCGACGCGGAGTACGAGGTGCTGGCTCCGGTGCTCGACGCCGAGACCGGTGCGGGTCCCGACGCACCCCTGCTGTACGAGGACTGGGGCGACAACGTCACCTTGCGCTTCCACGTCTCGTCCGGCGACGTCGACGCGGCGTTCGAGGAGGCCGACGTCGTCGTCGAGCGCGAGCTGCGGCACCACCGGTTCAGCGGCACGCCGATCGAGCCGCGCGGAGTCGTCGCGAAGTACGACGACCCAGCCAATACCCTGACGGTCTGGACGTCGAGCCAGATCGCCCACGCCGTCGGCGTCCTGCTCGAGAACAGCATCAGGTCCGAGCAGCCGGTGTCGGTCAGGGTCATCACGCCGCGCGTCGGCGGCGGGTTCGGGCAGAAGTGGGGGTTCTACCCCGAGGAGCTCGTCGTGCCCGTGGGCGCGATGCTCGCCGGCCGGCCGGTGCGCTGGATCGAGACCAGGCGCGAGCACATGGTGGCGACCAACCACGCACGCGAGCAGACCCACCACGTGGCGATGGCGATGCGGCGCGACGGCACGATCCTCGGGCTGCGCGACCGCATCTACGCCGACCTCGGCGACGCGTTCCCCGTCGGCGGTCTCGCCTCGATCGTGACCACGCCGATGTTCGTGCCGGGCGCGTACAAGATCCGCAACTACGAGGCGCACCTGTTCGGGATCGCAACCAACAAGACGCCGTTCGGTGCCCACCGCGGCTTCGGCAAGTCCGAGGCGGCGTTCTGCATCGAGCGGATGATGGACGAGGCCGCCCGGGTGCTCGACCTCGACCCCGTCGCGGTCAGGATGAAGAACTTCATCCCGCCGGAGGACTTCCCCTACGTCTGCGCGACCGGGTCGAGGTACGACAGCGGCAACTACCCGGGCGCGATGAACCGCCTGGTGGAGCTGCTCGACTACGACGGCTGGCGCGAGCGCCAGCGCGAGGCCCGTGCGCAGGGACGCCTCCTCGGCATCGGCACGATCCTCGCGATCGAGCCGTCGTCGTCGACCCGCATGGGCTCGTACAACAACGGCTACTACAGCGTGCGCCTCGCGATGGACCCCGCCGGACAGGTCATCGTCGCCACCGGTGGCAGCGACGAGGGTCAGGGGCACTCGACCACCGTCGCGCAGCTCGTCGCCGACGAGCTCGGCGTCGACCCGAGCGCGGTGCGGCTCGTCGAGGGCGACACCGACCACACGCCGTACGGCTCCGGCTCGTACTCCAGCCGGTTCTCCGTCGTCGGCACGTCCGCGGTGACGATGGCGAGCCGCCAGCTGGCGGAGAAGATCAAGCGGATCGCGGCGCACCTGCTGGAGGCCGACGCGGGCGACCTGGAGCTCGGCGGCGGCAGGGTCTCGGTGAAGGGCGCACCCGTCGACGGCACCGGGGCGACGCTGACGGTGCGCGACGTCGCGCGGGTCGCGTACCACCGCATCCACGACCTGCCGGAGGGGGAGGAGCCGGCGCTGGAGCTGCTGTACCACTACCGCGACCCCAACATCGACTTCCCCGCGGACGAGCGCGGCCGGGTGGCGATGTTCTCGAGCTTCCCGTACTCGGCCGACGGCGCCGTCGTCGAGGTCGACCCCGAGACGGGACGCATCGAGATCCTCACCTACGTCAGCGTGCACGACTGCGGCAACCACCTGAACCCGAAGATCGTCGAGGGCCAGCACCTCGGCGCTCTCGTCCACGGCTTCGGCGGCGCGCTGTACGAGCAGTTCACGTACGCGCCGGACGGGCAGCCCCTCAACCGGCACTTCCGCGAGTACCTGATCCCGACCGCGGCCGACATGCCGCCGCTCACGCTGGACCACCTCATCACGCCCAACCCGTTCACGCCCGGCGGGTACAAGGGCGCGGGGGAGACCGGCACGGTCACACCCGTGCCCTGCCTGGCCAACGCGGTCGAGGACGCGCTGCGGCCGCTGGGCGCCAGGATCTCCCGGATGCCGTTGCTGCCCGACGTCGTGTGGGCGCAGATCCACGCTGGAAGGAACACATGAGCGAGCTGGTGCAGGTCGAGGTCGAAGGACCGGCGACGTACGTCACGCTGAACCGTCCCGACGAGCAGAACAAGATCACGTACGCGATGATGCGTACGCTGGTGAGTGCGCTGGAGCAGGCGAAGGGATCCGACATCCTCGTCGTGCGGGCGAACGGTGACGACTTCTGCCTCGGTCGCGACCAGTCCGAGCGGCCGGAGGGCGTGACTCCGGCGCAGAATCTCGGTGCCATCGCCGAGGTCAACGCCCTCGTCGACGGGTTCGAGGGCGTGTCGGTCTCGCTGGTCCGGGGTCGGGCCGTCGGGTTCGGCAGCGGCCTCGCGGCCCAGTGCGACCTGACGATCGCCGGTGCGACGGCGCAGTTGGGCTTCGACGAGATCTCGCACGGCTTCCCGCCGCTCGTCGTCCAGACCTGGCTGACGCGTTACGTGTCCCGCAAGGTGGCGCTCGACCTCGTGTTCACCGGGCGTCGGGTGCCGGCGGCCGAGGCCAAGGAGCTCGGCCTGGTCACCCGGGTCGTGCAGGACTCCGACGTCGATGCGGTCGGCGCCGCCGTGGTCGCCGGGCTGAGCGCGTCGAACGCCAGCGCGCTGCGGCGCGCGAAGAGCTTCCTGGACGAGATCGACGACGTGCCGCTCGCCGACCGCGGTGCCCACGGCGTGCGCGAGCTCGTCGCGTGGCGGAAGGCGAACGCGTGAGGTCACACGGCCCGACGGGCGTCCGGGCCATACTGTGCCCTAACTCGCGCACGATCTGCGTTGTGAGCTGATGGACGGGGAGAGTGGACGACGTGTCGGCATCAGGAGAACTTCGCGTCGCGGCTGTCGCGGCACCACTTCGGGCACAGGTCGTCCGCAACCTGCGTGAGGCGATCCTCAACCGCACCTTCCAGCCCGGCCAGCGACTGGTCGAGCGCGAGCTGTGCGAGCTCACCGGCGTGAGCCGCACGACCGTACGCGAGGCGTTGCGCCAGCTGGAGAGCGAAGGGCTCGTCCGCCTGGTCGCCAACCAGGGCCCGATCGTGGCGAAGATGTCGCTTGAGGAGGCGCGCGACCTCTACGACGTCAGGGGAGTGCTCGAGGCGCTCGCGGCGAGCAGGTTCGCGGCGACGGCGACCGACGACCAGATCCGCCGGCTCGCCGAGGTCACCGATCGGTTCGAGGAGACGGTGCGCGGCGGCGAGCTCAGCGACATCGTCGCCCGTAAGGACGAGCTCTACGCGGTGCTGCTCGAGGGTGCCAACAACCCCGTCGTACGCCAGGTGCTCGAGTCGCTGTGGGGGCGCATCGCGTACCTGCGTGCGACGTCGCTGCGCAGGCCGAGGCGCACGCAGGAGGTCGCCGGCGAGGTGCGCAAGGTCGTCGACGCGATCGTCAGGCGCGACGCCGACGAGGCGTGGACGCTGTCGCGCTGGCACGTCGACCGGGCGGCCGAGGCGGCGCTCGAGGTCCTCGAGTCGGAGGGTGGCTGAGTGCCCGATCCCCTGGACGACAAGCAGGTACGCACGGGGTTCAACAGGCTCGCGGTCGCGGTCGCGATCGTCTCGACGTTCGACGGCGACGAGCCGCACGGCTCCACCGGCATGGCCTGGGCCGAGCACGTCGACCCGCCGCTCGTCCTCACGACGCTCCGGCGCGCCGGCGCGAGCCGTCGACTCGTCGAGGCCACCGGGATGTTCGGCGTCAGTGTGCTCGACGAGGGGCAGGACGAGTACGTACGCCGGTTCGCGGCGAAGTCGCACCGGCCGGGTGACAGGTTCGACGGGGTTCCATACGCACCGGGGCCGCGGCTGGGACTGCCGCTGCTCGACGGCTGCGTGGCGACGTTCGAGTGTGAGGTGAAGGACATCCATCCCTTCGGCGGACACGACATCGTCGTGGGCGAGGCGGTCTCGGCCACGGCGTCCGGCGACCAGCGGGCTCTCGTCCACTACGACGGCCACCTCTGGGCGTTGCGCAGGGACGCGCAGTGAACGCAGGAGGTGAGTCGCGTCCCAAGCGGATCATCGTCGCGGTGACGGGCGCGTCGGGCTCCGTCTACGGCGCGCGCACGGTCGAGGTGCTGCGCGAGGTCCCGGGCGTCGAGACGCACCTGATCGTCACGTCGGGCGCCCGCAAGACGCTCGCGTACGAGACCCCGGTCGACCCGGCGGCGATGGCCGAGATGGCAGACGTCGTGTACCGCGAGAACGACCTCGCCGCGGCGATCTCCAGCGGTTCGTTCCACACCGACGGCATGGTGGTCGTGCCCTGCAGCATCAAGACGCTGTCGGGCATCGCGAACTGCTACGACGACAACCTCGTCGTCCGTGCCGCCGACGTCGTGCTGAAGGAGCGTCGCCGGCTCGTGCTCGTAGTGCGCGAGACGCCGCTGCACCTGAACCACCTGCGGCTGATGACGCAGGTCACCGAGGCCGGCGGCATCGTCGTCCCGCCGGTGCCCGCGTTCTACAACCACCCGAAGACGGTCGACGACATCGTCGACCAGACCGTGGGCCGGGTGCTCGACCTGTTCGGGCTCGACCCGGGCGTGGTCAAGCGCTGGCAGGGCAGCCAGGACGCGGCTCGGCGTGCGAGAGAGCAGCGCGGCGGGGAATGACGGGACGGCGTGAGGAGGTTGGCACCGGTATGACTGAGCATCTCGACGGAGCAGTGGACCTGGGCAGGATCGGCATCTGGCGGCGCGCGTCCGGGCTCGACGCGGACCTCGCGATCGAGGTCGAGCGGCTCGGCTACGGCGCCATCTGGATCGGCGGCTCGCCTGCGGGCGACCTCAGGCTCGCCGAGAGCCTCCTGGACGCGACCGAGCGGATCCCCGTCGCGACGGGGATCGTGAACATGTGGAAGGACGACGCCGAGACCGTCGCGCAGTCGTACCACCGCATCGTGGCCGACCATCCGGGACGCTTCCTGCTCGGGGTGGGCATCGGTCATCCCGAGGCGACCCGGCAGTACGAGAAGCCGTACGACACGATCGTGTCCTACCTGGACGCTCTCGACGGCGCCGGCGTGCCGGTGCAGGGCCGTACGCTCGCCGCGCTCGGACCGAAGGTGCTGCGGCTGTCGGCCGAGCGCAGCGCGGGCGCGCATCCGTACCTCACGACACCCGAGCACACCAGGCAGGCGCGCGAGACGCTCGGGCAGGGCCCGTTGCTCGCGCCGGAGCAGAAGGTCGTGCTCGACACCGACCCGAAGCGGGCACGTGCGATCGGGCGTCCCGTTGTGCGCAACCCGTACCTCGACCGCGTCAACTACCGCAACAGCCTGCTGCGACTCGGCTGGAGCGAGTCCGACCTCGATGACGGTGGCAGCGACCGGCTCATCGACGCGCTCGCCGTACACGGCGACGCCGAGACCGTCGCTGCCGGCCTGACCGCGCACCTCGACGCGGGCGCCGACCACGTCTGCCTCCAGGCCCTGAGCGAAGACGACGACCCGTTGCCGTCATACCGCGCCCTGGCGGAAGTCCTGCTCTGACCGCTCAGAACCTCAGCAGCCGGTCGGCGAAGTCGGGCGGGTACGCGTGGTCGAGGCCGTCCACCAGGTCGAGCGTCAGCTCGGCGGGGGACAGTGCCTCGACCGTCGCCCGGACGTCGTCGGCGAGGTCGTCGTCGGCACCCACGATCACCGTGCCCCTGATCAGCGCGCGTTGTGCGGGGAGGCGGTCCGGGTCGATCGCGGGGGCGACGAGCAGGACCGATGCGACGGGCCGCGGGTCGGCCGTCAGCGCCCAGAGCAGCGCCGCGCGCCCGCCCGCCGAGAAGCCACCGGCCACCATCGGCAGCTCGCGCTCGCCGTCGGACAAGGTCTCCAGCGCGAGGCGGACGTCCGCGGCGGCAGCCGCCTGGTCGGGCCAGGTGCGGTAGGTCGGCGTGCTGCGCCTGCTCGACGTCACCGCGACCACCACGAAGCCGGCCGCCGTGCCCGCCGTCCAGGTCTCCGCTGTGTCCTCTGCCTCCTGGTCGGCGCCGTGCAGCGCGACCAGGACGCCGCGCGGCGCTGTACCGGGGCGCAGGACGACGGGCGGGATGGGAGCCTCCTCCCGGTGCGCTGCCTCGCAGCGCCGCCCCGACTCCTCGGCGAGCTCGGCGTAGCCCGGCAGCTCGCGGACGGCGACGAGGCCGTCGTCGTCGGTCAGGATCCGTACATCCCACCACGCGCCCTCGGTGAGCGCCGCCCGCAACGTCGCGAGCGCCGCCCGCGGGTCACCCGATGTCGCGTGCAGGCACGCCGCCAGGTGCGCGAGGTCGGAGCGCCAGGGGAGCAGCCCGTCGGCCTCGGCGTCGATGCGGGCGAGCGCGTCGGCGTAGCTCCCCTCCCCGTAGAGCTTGCCGACCTCGTCGCCCAGCGCGTCGAAGTGTCGCCGGTCGGCGCGCGAGTAGGTGGAGGCCATCGGGGGGAGTCAAGCGGAGTCCGACGCCCGGCCGCAACGCAGTACCGGTCAAGGTCGGCGATGGTGCCACCGACCCTGACCACTTCCCACGGCGGAGCCGCACTTCCCATGGCGTATGCGCCGTGGGAAGCGCGTATCCACCCACTGAACATGATCAATCGTGGCTGGGGTGGGGCCTGCTCGGTGAGGCAGTGGCCAAGAGGCCGAGAACGGAACGAACTAGCCTCGCCGACGAACCGCCGCCCTGTCGATGGCGCGGCGAATCTCGGGGTACGCGCCGCACCGGCACTTGTTGCCCTCCAGGTGCGAGGCGACCGCCTCGTCGTCGGGCGCGGAGTTCTCGGCGAGCAGCTCGTGGGTCATCAGGACCATGCCGGGGATGCAGTAGCCGCACTGCATCGCGCCGCCGTCGACGAACGCCGCGACGACGTCGTCGCCGGCCGGGAGGCCGTCAGCGGTCGTGATGTCCGCGCCGTCGTACGCGACCGCCCGGGCGAGGCAGCTGCTCACGCTTCGGCCCGACACGAGCACCGTGCACGCGCCGCAGGCCCCGACACCGCAGCCCTCGCGGACGCTCGTGCACCCCGCGTCGCGGCGCAGGACGTCGAGCAGCATGTCGTCGTCGGCGGCCTGGACCCGCAGGTCGACGCCGTTGACGGTCAGGACGATCGGCCTCATGCCCTGCCTGCCTCTCCGAGTGCGGTGAAGACCCGCTCGGGTGTCAGCGGCAACCGGTGGAAGCGGATGCCGGTCGCGTCGCGGACGGCGTTGGAGATCGCCGGAGCGAGCGGGATCAGCGTGGTCTCGCCGACTCCCTTCGCGCCGAACGGTCCCGTCCGGTGCGGGCTCTCGACGACGATCGGCGTCAGCCGGTCGGGGACGTCGGCGAGCGCGGGCAGCTGGTAGTCGAGCAGCGAGCCGTTGCGCACGCGTCCCTCGTCGATCACGAGATGGTCGAAGAGCGCCTGCCCGAGCCCCATGATCGCCGCGCCGGTGAGCTGCTGTTCCACCAGCGTCGGGTTGATCGCGCGGCCGACGTCGCCGGCCACCGCGAGGTGCTCGACGTGGATACGGCCGGTGCGCGTGTCGACGGTGAGTTGTGCCGCGGCGGCGCCGGCGAACCAGTGCTCGGTGACCCGCGGCGAGCGACCCGTCGCCTTGTCGTACGGGATCCACTCGGTGCTGAAGTTCGCCTCGCTGGTGAGCGTGGTGCCGCGCGCGCCGAAGTGTCCCTCGACGAGCTCGGGGATGCTCGCGGACTGCTGCGTCGACGCACAGCTGAGGCCGTCCTGGGTCAGCTTGACGTCCGTCGCCGGGACGCCGAACCGCTCGGCCGCGAGCTCGACCAGCCGGTCGCGCATGGACTCGGCGACCTTCCTGACCGCGTTGCCCGTGTGGTACGTCGAGCGGCTGCCGGCGGTGATCGTGTCGTACGGCGTGACGTCGGTGTCGGCGCCGACCACGCGCACCCGACCCGCGTCGAGGCACAGCACCTCGGCGGCGATCTGCGCCATGATCGTGTCGCTGCCCTGACCCATGTCGATCGTGCTGATCATGAGACTCGCCGAGCCGTCCTGGTTGAGCTGCAGCACGGCGTTCGAGATCGTCGGGGTGAGGACGGCCTTCACGCCGACGGCGACACCGCGACCGCGCAGCAGGTGCCCGTCGGCCCTGACGAGCGGGGCGTCCCAGTCGAGTGCGTTCGTGACCTCGTCGAGGCAGGTGACGAAGTCGGCGCTGTGCATCGGCGTGCCCACGACGGCCTCGTCGCCCTCGCGCAGCAGGTTGCGCCGGCGGAACGCGGCCGGGTCCTCGCCGTGCTCCCTGGCCAGCTCGTCGACGAGCGACTCGTGTGCCCAGGTGACCTGCGGGACACCGAAGCCGCGGTACGGGCCGGCGGACGGCTTGTTCGTGTAGACGCAGCGGGACCTGATCCACGCGTGGTCCATCCGGTACGGCCCGGTCGCGACCATGCCGGACTTGGCGGCGATCCGCGGTCCGATGTCGGCGTAGGCGCCGGTGTCGTAGCGCACGTCGGCCGTGCCCGCCGTGACGTTGCCGTCCTCGTCGGCCGACATGCTCGCGGTGACGGCGACCCCGTGCCTGGTGGTGAGGACGAACGCCTCCTCGCGGGTCACCGTCACGCGGACCGCGCGCCGCTGGGTCCAGGCGAGGACGGCCGCGAGCGGTTCGAGCCGGTCGTACATCTTGGCGCCGAACCCGCCGCCGAGCGGTGCGGTGCGTACGCGCACCCGGTTGAGCGGGACGTCGAGCAGGTCGGCGAGGGCCTGGCGGACGTACGAGGGCGTCTGCGTCGCGGTGAGCACCGTCAGCCGGTCACCCTCCGGCCAGGCCGCGGTGTAGGGCAGCTCGATCGGCACGTGATGGGTGGGCGGGCACCAGAACTCGCCGTGGACGTTCGTCGCGCCCGCCGCGGCCTCGTCGGCGTCGCCCTTGCGCAAGACGAACTCGTAGTTGACGTTGGTGTCGCGCCTGCCGCTGAGGTGCCGCAGGTCGCCGAACACACTCGACGGTCGGAGCTCGTCGTGCACGTACGCACCACCGCGGACGGCCTCGTCGACGTCGTGGACGGGGACGAGGTCCTCGTACTCGACCGAGACGGCCGCGGCCGCGTGCCGTGCCGTGCGGCGGTCCTGGGCGAGGACGGCGACGACGGGCTCGCCGACGTACCTGACCTTGCCGACGGCGAGCGGCGGCTGGTCGGAGAACGCGGGTCCGGTGTGCAGTCGCTCGCCGAACTCGGCGAGGAGGTCCTGTCCGGTGACGACGGCCACGACGCCCTCGACAGCCCGGGCGCGCGAGACGTCGATCGAGACGAGGCGGGCGTGCGGGCGCGTGCTGCGGTGTACCGCGACGTCGAGACATGCGGGCACCGGCAGGTCGGCGGCGTACATCAGCCGCCCGCGCACCTTCGCCTCGCCGTCGACGCGCGGCCAGCGGGCGCCGACGGCGCCGTTGCCTGCGAGCGGAGGCGTCATCGGGTTTCCTTCCAGATGGCGCGGACGGCTTCCTCGACGGCGAGCAGGGCGAGATGCCGCTTGTACGCCACACCGCCGCGGACGTCGGCCACGGGATCGAGGACGGGCTCGGCGAGGCGGCGGGCCGCGTCCACGGCATCGTCGTCCCCGGTGCCGGTGGGCAGCTGTACCGCGACGTAGCGGGGGGTGTCGGCGACCGCGCCGAGCCCGAGGCGCAGCTCGGTCGACCCGCCGGCACGGACGGCGAGGGCGGCGACGGACACGCACGGCCAGTCGCTCTCGGACAGGCTCGTGTACTTGACGAACGCGTGGGCGCCGGACGGCTGGCGCGGCACGTCGACGGCCGTCACGATCTCGTCGGGGGCGAGCGCGGTGCGTTCCGGCCCGGTGAACAGCTCGCGGACCGCGAGGCGACGCGAACCCGTCCGCGACGTCGCCTCGACGTGGGCGTCGAGGACCTGGAGGGCGCCGAGCGGGTCGAGTCGGGGATCGGCGAAGGCGAGGTTGCCCGCGACGGTCGCGACGTTCCTGATCCGCGGGTGCGCCACCGCGGCGTACGCCCGCGCCGCGAGCGGGACGGCCGACGTGACGACGGGGTCGCGCTCCATCCGGCGCAGCGTCACCAGGGGACCGAGCCGGAGCCCGCCGGCGGTCTCGGCGACGGCGTCGAGTCCCTCGATCGCGGCGAGATCGACCAGGTGGCCGGGCTGGGGAGCTCCCTGCGTGGCGCGCAGCTGCAGCGCGGTGCCGCCGCCGTGCACGGCGGGCGTGTCGAGCGTGGCCATCAGCTCACACGCCTCTTCGAGGGTGCGGGGCCTGTGGAACACTGCCATCGGGTCACACCTTCAGGACGAGAATGACCGCCATACGAGACTAGTTGTACTCGATAATGGACACTAGACGATCGCATCCCGAGGGGTCAATGGCGACCGGTGCGACGAGCGGACGAGGTGAGCGATGACGAGCGAGGTGCCGGCGGTGGCCAACGCCGTACGGGTGATGGAGCGCATCGCCGCGGCGTGGCCGCAGGCCGTCTCGTCGGGCACCCTGATCAGGGAGCTCGAGCTCAACCGCAGCACCTGCTACAACATCCTCGGCACGCTCGAACGGGTCGGCTGGGCGACGAGCCAGGGGGCGCGTGCCGGCTGGTCGCTCGGCCCGCGGTTGCTCGCGCTGACCGGGGCCTCGGCCGACACCGTGACCGCGGTCGTCCAGCGCGAGCTCGACGAGTTGAGCAAGGAGCTCGGCTTCGTCCTCTTCGTCGTCCGGCGCACCGGAGCGGGCGCGTACGCCGTCGGCGCGAAGGCAGAACGCGGGCAGGGCGTCCGTGTCACGGTCAGCCCGGGCGACACCTTCCCGTTCTCGGCGCCGGCGATCATGCAGGCCTTCTACGCGTGGACCGAGCCGGACGAGGTCGCGCGGCTGATCGCCAGGTACGGCGTGGAGCGGTTCACGTCGCGCACGGTCACCGACGCCGAGGGTGTGCGCAGACTGCTCGACCTGACCCGCGAACGCGGTTACGGCGCGAGCGTGCAGGAGTACGACCTCTCCCAGTCGGGCGTGGCCGCCCCGGTCTTCGACGCCCGTGGCCGCGTCTCGATGGTGCTGTGCTCGCTGGCGTTCTCGTCCGAGGTCAACGAATCCAACGTCGACCGGTACGGCACGATGCTCCGCGACTGCGCCGACCGTATCACCGCGCAGACCGGCGGCGTCCCGCCGGAGTAGTCGGTACGGGAAACGGCACCGAAAACTGGCTCTTGTCTCCCTGTGGTCCGTTCACATACTATCCAGTCAGTATGTCGACGACGATGGATCAGCAGGCGGCGCGCGGCAAGAAGGCCGAGCAGCGCCGCGCCAGCATGCACCGGCTGATGGAGCTGGCCCGTGCGCAGTTCATCGCGCAGGGGTACGACGCGACGACGGTCGACCAGATCGCGGCCGGCGCGGGCATGAGCAAGGGCGCCGTCTACTTCTACTTCAAGAGCAAGGCCAACCTGCTGTCCGCGCTGCTCGACGAGGCCGAGCGGCTGACGGTCGACCCGGCGTTCGGTGCGGTCGAGGAGGCGAGGGGGTCGGCGCGCGACCAGCTCGTCGCGTTCCTGCACTCGCAGTCGATCGCCGGTCAGGAGTACGCCGACCGGATGCTGCTGATCATCCTGATGTCGATCGAGCTGCACGGTAGGGACACCCCGGTCGAGGACCGGTTGGCGTCCGTCGACGACCGGATGAAGAAGCTCCTGACCACCGTCGTGTCCGCCGGCAAGCGGCAGGGCGTGTTCACCAAGGCGGTGCCGACGAAGGAGCTGGTGAGCGTCATCCTCGCCGTCAACCAGGGCTGCTTCCTGCAGTGGTACCGGCGCAGTGACGAGCTCAACGGCCACGAGCTCGTGCGCGCGCTGCGTACGACGATCCTCGACGGCGTCCTCGAGAGAAAGGGCTGAGCTCGACATGACGACTCAGGTGAAGGAACGGACCGACGACCCTCGCGAGGCCGCGTTGCGGCAGCGGGTCAAGGCCGGCTACCAGCTCGAGGACCCCAGCGAGATGACGCCTCGCTACCGCGACGTCCTCGTCAACACGATGCACATCGCGGCCGACCTCGAGGTCGTGACCCTGCCGACGTACTCGCCGGCGATCAGGACCGCGCCGACCCTCGACGACAAGATCGCGATCGCCTCGGCGTGCCAGGACGAGCTCGGTCACGCGCAGGTCATGTACCGGCTGCTCGAGGAGTTCGGGTACGACACCCACCACTTCCTCTTCGAGCGCGACCCGCACGAGTGGCGCACGTTCCAGATGCTGGAGTTCCCGCACGACGACTACATCGAGTCCGTGGTGTCGATGTGCTACGGCGACCGAGCCGGCTACATCACCACCGTCGACCTCGAGGAGAACTGTTCGTTCGCGCCGTTCGCCAGGTCGCTGCGCAAGGTGAACTTCGAGGAGACGTTCCACATCGGGCACGGCGAGCGCTGGGTGAGGTTCTTCTGGAACCTCAACGAGACCGCCAGGCGCCGGGTGCAGGACGCGGTCGAGTTCTACTTCCCGCTGTGCGCCGCGTGGTTCGGCGTGCCCGACGAGATGAAGAAGCGCACCGACCAGCTCGCGTACAAGATCCGCGGCGCGTCGAACGACGAGATGCGCCAGAAGTGGCTCTCGCAGGTCGTGCCGTTCAGCGAGGCGATCGGCATCCGGGTCCCCGCGCACTTCGACGAGGAGAGTGGCAAGTTCGTCCTCGACTACGAGCCGCCGATCCACCTCGACGAGAAGACCCGCAAGTGGGACTACGACCGCCGGATCACCTGGGAGGAGCAGTTCACGATCTGGAAGACGGGCAGCAGGCACAAGGTCCCGTCGATCAGTCGGCTGCACGAGGAGATCTGGGGTGACGACCTGTGGTGACGGCGACGGTCACGCAGGTGACCAGGGAGCAGGTCGTCGAGGCTCTGGAGGACGTCCACGACGCGCACGTGCCGGTGAGCCTGCGGAGCATGGGCATGCTCGCTGACGTCGAGGTCGAGGGTGACCGCGTCGTGGTCTCGATGTGCATCCCGTGCATGGCGTGTCCCGCGATCTCGTTCCTCACCGACCAGGTGCGCGCACGCGTGCTGGCCATCGACGGCGTCGCCGCCGTCGACGTCGAGCCTGGACTGCACCTGTCCTGGGACCGCGACTCGGTCGACACGCGGACGCGAGAGCTCATGCGCGCCAACGGAATCCAGCTGTGAAGGCGGGGGAGATGAAGAAGACGTTCGATCCCGAGCGCGAACGCGGCGGCATGGTGCCCCGCTACTACGAGGTGTTCGCGCGGAAGAGCTCCGACGACGCCCTCGCCCACGTCGGCTCGGTGGAGGCACCGAACGACGACCTCGCCCAGGTGCGCGCCTGGTACATCTACGACCAGCACAGCTGGAAGGAGATGTGCGTCGTCCCGACCGAGGCGATCATCCCGGTGCGGCTGGGCAAGCACTCCACCCGGATCAAGATGGCGTGAGATGAAACCAGCACTCGAAGGCATCGACGGCGCGGCGCGCACGGCTCTGCAGGACGAGCTGCTGTGCATCGGCGACACCAAGCTCGTCCTCGGCAACTGGTTCGCCGAGTGCGTGATGAACGGCAAGTCGCTGCCGGACTTCGCGGCCATGCTCGGCATGTGCACGGCGTCGTACGGCCAGACCCGTGCCGTGTACCACTTCCTCGACACCCTCGACCACTCGTACGGCCACCTCGAACTCGGCCGAGGAGCGGGCGAGATCCGCTCGATGGACCTGCTCGATGCGCCGCCGCGCAACTGGCAGGACTTCATCGTCACCACCTGGCTCGCGGAGCAGGCGACCTGGTCGCTGGCGTCGGGATTCCTCCGGCACCGGGACAGGACGATCGCCGGCATCGCGCGCAAGATCGGCGAGGAGGCGTACTTCCACCTCAAGTACGCCACGGGGTGGATGCGCATCATCGAGGCGTCGGACGAGGAGCGCGACCGTGTGGACGAGGCGATGCGACGGCGGTACCCGCTGGCCCTCGGGTGGTTCGGGCCGACCGGCTCGCCGGACGCCCTGTTCGAGGCAGGCCTGCGCGACGACCCGATCGACGACATCAGGACGGGATTCGCGCGCGAGGTCCACGACGTCGTCACCTCGCTCGGCGTCGACGTGGACGTGCTACCCGAACCGGGCTTCGGACCGGACTGGCGGCCGGACGCGAGGCGGACCGGCGAACTTCCGGCGCGGCTCTTCGAGGTGATCAGGTTCAAGGATCAGGAGCTGGCGAGATGAGGAGCGCAGGAAGCGGGCGCGTGGGAGCACAGAGAAGGCCGCCCGATCGTGAGCTGTATCCGGCTGACGACGACTTCGCCGGCGTCAGCTGCCCCGACTGCGACAGCGCTGACGTGGAGGTGGCGTCGCTGTTCGGCAGCACGACGTCGGAGGTCCTCTTCTCGTGCACGCGCTGCCGGTCGTTCTTCAACTGGGTCAAGTGGCAGCACCGCCTACCACCCGTCCCGGCGAGACGGGCGCAACCGAACCGAACGGAACGGATGGGAACCGCGTGACGTACGACGACTACAAGAGCCTGGAGATCAGCCGGCGCGAGCGGGTGCTGACCATCACGCTCAACCGTCCCGAGAAGCTGAACGCGATCGACGGGCGGATGCACGAGGAGCTGTCGCGGGTCTTCGACGATCTCAACCGCGACAGGGACGTCGACGTCGCCGTGCTCACCGGGGCCGGCCGCGCGTTCTGCGCGGGCGGTGACGCCGACTGGCTCGAGACCCTCATCGAGGACCCGCTCGGCTGGGAGCAGCTGAGCGAGGAGGGTCGCGCGACGGTCACGGGCATCCTCGAGGCCCGCCAACCGGTCATCGCCAAGCTGAACGGTGTCGCCGCCGGTCTCGGCGCGACGATCGCGCTGTTCTGCGACGTCATCTTCGCGTCCGACAAGGCGCGGATCGGCGATCCGCACGTCAAGGTCGGCCTCGTCGCGGGCGACGGCGGCAGCGCGATCTGGCCGCACCTCATCGGCTACGCCCGCGCCAGGGAGTACCTCTACACCGGCGAGCTGCTCCCGGCACAGAAGGCCGCGGACATCGGCCTGATCAACCGCTGCGTCCCGCACGACGAGCTCGACGGCGCGGTCGACGCGTTCGCCGACCAGCTCGCGGCCGGCGCGATCCGCGCCATCCAGTGGACGAAGCAGGCGGTCAACGCGCCGCTGCGCGAGCTGGTGGCGTCCAACCTCGACCTCTCGCTGTCGCTTGAGGCGAAGTCGAACCTCACGCTCGACCACCGTGAGGGCATCAACGCGCTGCGGGAGAAGCGTCCCGCGAAGTTCGTCGGCAGGTAGGGCTCAGCCCCTCAGGTTCCGGGAGACGGCGGAAGAAGGCAGACAAGGGTGTCCAACTGGATCTACGAGTTCGAGAGCCAGGTACACCACCGCGGCCGGGAGATCGCGGTGGTGCACGACGGCCGCGCCGTCACCTACGACGAGCTGAACCGGTCCGCGGCGAGTTTCGCGCACTGGGTCCGTGAGGTCGGCGCCGCGCGCGTCGCCACGTACGTCACGAACTGCTACGAGTTCTACGTCGTCCAGTTCGGTACGACGAAGGCCGGTGCGGTCAGCGTCGCGACGAACTACATGTTCGGCGAGGAGACGCTCCGGTACGTGCTGCAGGACTCCGCGGCCGAGGTGCTCGCGGTGGCGGAGAAAGACCTCGACGTCGCGCGTGCGGCGATTCGCGGCACCAACGTCACGCACCTGGTCACCCTCGACGGCGTCGCGTCCGACGGCGTGACCGCACTGCGCGACATCGTGGCGACCTACCCGGACCACATCGTGTCGGCGCCGAAGGACGACGACGACCTGTTCAACGTGACCTACACGAGCGGCACGACGGGCACGCCCAAGGGCGTGATGAAGACCCACCGCAACATCGGTTCCCACGTGTCCAACCTCGTGCACGCCTGGAAGCTCACGCCGAGCAGCCGGTGGTTGTGCGCCGGGCCGGTCTACCACACCTCGGGTCTGGAGTCGTCGTCGTTGCCGGTGCTGGCGGCCGGCGGCTCCGTCGTGTCGCTGCGGTGGAAGGCGGACGCGTTCTTCGAGCACGTGCACCGCTACCGGCCCGACGCCGCGTACATCGCGGGCTCGATGATCGTCGACATCGCCGACTACCCGGATCCCGAGCGCTTCGACCTGAGCAGCCTACGGTTCGTCATCGGCGGCGGCGCGCCGATGCCGCCGCGGGCGTACCAGAAGGTGCTCGACCGCTACTCCTTCATGATCTGCGAGCGGCTCGGCATGACCGAGGCGGGCATCATCTTCGTCGACAAGGTCGGCCGGCCCGGTGCGTACGACCCGCGCGACGAGCTGCCGACGCACGTACCCGGATCGTGCGGCAGCCCGCTGTACAACCAGACGCAGTTCCGGCTGGTCGACCCCGTGACGGGGGAGATCAGGTCGGAGGGCGAGGGCGAGCTGCAGGTGCGCGGCGACTCGGTGTTCGCCGGCTACCTGAACATGCCGGAGCGCACGGCGCAGTCGTTCACCGACGACGGCTGGTTCATCAGCGGCGACATCGTCCGCATCGAGGACGACCACGTCTGGCACCTGCGCAGGCGCGACGAGATCATCATCAGCGGCGGCGAGAACGTCAGCCCGCGCACGGTCGAGAAGGTCGTCGAGGCGCACCCTGAGGTCGCTGAGGCGGTCGCGTTCCCGCTGCCGCACGAACGCTGGGGCCAGGAGGTCTGCGTCGCCGTGGTCCTGCGTACCGGCTCCGTCACGACCGCCGACGAGCTGCTGGAGTTCTGCAAGACCGGCGGTGAGCTCGCCAAGTACGAGGTGCCGAAACGCGTCTTCGTCACCGACGAGCTGCCGAGGACGCCGACGCAGTCCGTCCCACGCGCCAAGCTGACCGAGCGGTACGCCACCGCCATGAAGGAGCCCGCCTGATGAGCGATCTGGACGTGACGAGCCTCCGCTCCACCTTGGAGGGCCTGGCAGCGCGCGGGCAGCTCGTCACCACCGACGTGCCCGTCGACCCCGACCTGCAGTTCGCGGCCGTCCAGAAGCGGATGGACGGTGGACCGCCCGTCCTGTTCGAGCGGGTGGAGGGCTACGAGCACGCCAGGTTCGTGATGAACCTGTTCGCGCAGACCGGCGTCATCGACCTGCTCTTCGGCTTCGACGGCCCGCGCGACCGCACCCGCAGGATCGCCGACGCGATCAGGAAGCCGCTCGCGTCACGCGTGGTCGACCGCGCGCAGGCGCCGGTGCAGGAGGTCGTGCGCACCGAGGGCCTGAACCCTGTCGACTTCGTGGTGCCTATCAGGCACACCGCGGAGGAGGAGGAGGCCACGCTCGGCAGCGGCGTCACGCTGTTGTCGGGACCGTATTTCGGCGGCGGCACGCACATCGGCTACAACCGGCAGAACTTCCGTTGGGGCGACGTCGGCACGTTCCAGATCGCGCCCGGCAGTCACATGTGGATGGCGTCGGCGGAGTTCTACGGCAGGGAGCGGCTGCCGCTCACCATCAACTTCGGCCTGCCACCGGCGGTGACGCTGGCGGCAGGAGCCGGGTTCGACTACGTCGTGCTGCCCCACGGCAGCGACGAGATCGCCGTCGCCGGCGCCCTGCAGGGCAGTCCGGTCGAGCTCGTGCCCGCCGTGTCCGTTCCCGACGCGCTCGCTGTCGCCAACGCCGAGTACGTGATCGAGGGCTACCTCGACCCGACCGACCGCAGGTACGAGACCGGCCGCTCGGAGGAGACGAAGCAACAGGGCGAGCACCCGTTCCACCCCGAGTGGGCGGGCTACATGGGCAAGGCGTACCGCGCGCCGACGTTCCAGGTCACGGCGATCACCCACCGCGCGCTCGACAGCAGGCCGATGATCGAGCCGATGATCGTGCACGGCGCCGAGGAGAACAACATCCAGACCAGCGTCCGCACCGCGGCGCTGTACGAGCTGGGCAACCGGATCATGCCGGGCCTGGTGCACGACGTGCACATCCCGTTCGCCATGACCGACTGGGGCGGCGCGATCTTCCAGATCGACAAGCGGAGCAAGGTCGACGAGGGCTACCAGCGCAACGTCCTCGTGGCCGCGCTGGCGAGCTCGCGCGGCATGCGCATCGCCATCGCCGTCGACAAGGACATCGACATCTACAGCACCGACGACGTCATGTGGGCGCTGACCACGCGCGTCGACCCCAACAGCGACATGATCGTGCCCGTGCCAGGTGGCGCGGGCCAGGCGTTCCAGCCGAGCGAGCGCGCGTCCGGCGGGGGAGGCGGGTCCGGCACGGCGTTCGAGGGCGGGCTCGCGATCGACGCGACCATCCCGTACGGCACCGCCGACCAGTTCGCGCGTCCACGCTACGCCGTCGACACCGTCGACCTGAGCCGGTGGTTCGCCGACGACGTCGTGGCGCGGGTCGACAAGGACCAGCAGGGCTGGCTGCGCCTGCTGGCCCAGTCCGGTCAATGACCGACACTAGGAGAACCTCATGGACGAGACCTCCTCCCGCCTCGCGGAGTCGCGACTGGGCTACGCGCCGGACTGGTACGAGTGGCGCGACCCCGAGATACCCCAACGCCTGAGTCCGACCGAGCTGCTGCTCGACAAGCACCTCGACACCGCTCGCGCCGACAAGGCGGCACTGGTCGCCGACGACGTGCCGTACACCTACCGGGAGCTGCACACCCTCGTCGAGCGCACGGCGGCGGGGCTCGCCGACCTCGGTGTGCGGGCCGGCTGCCGGCTGCTCCTGGTGGGCACCGACAGCGTCGAGTATGTCGCGCTGTGGCTCGCGTGCGTCCGCGTGGGCGTCGTCCCCGTCGTGGTCTCCGACCAGGTCAAGGCGGCGCAGCTCGCGTACTACCTCGACGACGTCGAGCCCGCCGTCCTGTACGTCGACGCGGCGCAGTTGCCCAAGCTCGCCGAGGCCGTTGCGGAGCTCGGCACGGCGCCGCCGCTGGTCCTCGTGCGCGGCGACGCGACGGCGGACGCCGGGACACGGACCGTGCCCGTCGAGTCGCTGACGGCCTCGCAGGCACCTCCGGTCACACCCGTACGACTGCACGCCGGCGACGTGGCGTACATGCTCTACTCGGGGAGCACGACGGGACCGGCCAAGGGTGTCACGCACCTGGCGCACGACTTCGTGCTCGTGCCCGAGCGGCAGGGCGCCTTCTGGGAGTACACCGAGGACGACGTCGTACACGCGACGTCGAAGAAGTTCTTCACCCACGGACTGTGGCCGGGCGTGCTCATCCCGCTCTACTGGGGCGGCACCGCCGTGGTGGGCGGGGCGCCGCCGAGCGGCAGCGAGGTCGTGCGCATCGTCGAGACGTACCGGCCGACCAAGCTCATCACGGTGCCGACGACCGTCAAGGCCATCCTCCAGTACGCGGACGAGGCCGGCCGCACGCCCGACTTCTCGAGCGTCGGCCTGGTGATCACGGCGTCGGAACAGGTGCCGACGGAGATCGCCGTGCGGTTCGACAAGCTCTTCGGGCTCGAGCTGCTCGACTCGATCGGCTCGTCCGAGGTCACCTACGAGTGGATCGCGAACAGGCAGCGCGACTTCCGTCGCGGCACCCTCGGCAGGCCCGTCTTCGGGTACGAGGTCAAGCTCGTGGACGCCGAGGGCGACGAGGTCACCGAGCCGGGCGTCGAGGGCGAGGCGTGGGTGCGCAGTCGCACCGCATGTCTGTTCTACTGGCGCAAGTACGACGCGACCCGTTCGACGTTCATCGGCCCGTGGACCAGGACCGGGGACATGCTCGCGCTCACCGGCGACGGCTACTTCCAGTTCGTCGGCCGGCGCGACGACCTCTTCAAGGTGAGCGGCATGTGGGTCTCGCCGCTCGAGGTCGAGGGTGCCATCGCGACGAGCCCGAGCGTCCACGAGGTCGCGGTCGTCGGCGTCACCGACGCGAGCGGTCTGGCGAGGCCCAAGGCGTTCGTCGTCCTGCGCGGGGGAGCGCGGCCGTCGGAGGAGCTGACCGCCGACCTGCGCGCACGGGTGCGTGAGGTCGGCGGCTACAAGGTCCCCGACGAGATCGCGTACGTCGAGGCGCTGCCGCGCACGCCGCTGATGAAGATCAACAGGCGCGCGCTCAGGCTCGCGGAGGCGGCGGCCCCTTGACGTAACTAGATGACAAAAGTAATTTACGAAAGTCATCTACCTGTCCGAGCCCGACATGTGACGGCAGGGATGAGCCGAGTGGTCAGGCGGAGGGACGAGGCTGCATGGAGGACCTGCGGGACTGGCTCGACGAGATGCGCTCGCGCGATCTCGTCCGCGAGGTGCGCGGCGCGCACTGGGATCTCGAGGTCGGTGCCGTCACGGACCTCAACGCCAAGAAGGACAAGTGGGTCCTGCTCTTCGACGAGATCGAGGGCTACCGCCCCGGCTACCGGATCATGACCGGCTCGCTGCTCGACGCCGCACGCGTCAGCTACTCGTTGGGGTGCGACACCGGCGCCGACAACCAGCTCCTCGTCCGCGCACTGCGCGACCGGCTGCGCCGTCCCGCGGTGACGGGCGTGACGGACGGTGTCGCGGCGAACCCGGACGCTCCCGTCTTCGCGAACCGGCTGACCGGCGACGACGTCGACCTCACCCGCTTCCCCGCGCCGAAGTGGCACGACCTCGACGGCGGTCGCTACCTCGGGACGTTCGACGCGGTCGTGACGCGTGACCCGGAGACCGGGTGGGTCAACGTCGGCACGTACCGGATGATGATCCACGACGAGCGGCGGGTGTGCCTCTTCGTCAACTCCAGCCACCACGCGCGCCTGCACATGGAGAAGTACTGGCGGCGCGGCGAGCGCGTGCCCGTGGCCGTCTCGCTCGGCCATCACCCGGCACTGTCCGCACTCGGCGGCATGGAGCTGCCGACCGGCGTGTCCGAGTACGACGTCCTGCAGCAGCTGCGCGGCGACCTCGAGCTCGTCGAGGCACCCGTCACCAAGCTGCCCGTCCCCGCGACGAGCGAGCTGGTGATCGAGGGCTACCTGTCGGCCGACACGGTGTCCGAGGGCCCGTACGGCGAGTTCCTCGGCTACTACGCCGGCGGCAAGATGCAGACGCCGACGATCGAGGTCGAGGCGATCTACCACCGCGACGACCCGATCATCCTCGGCACCTGCGCGGGCATCCCGCCGTACGACTACTCGTACTTCCGCTGCCCGATGCGCTCGGCGATGATCTGGGACGCTCTCGAGGACGCTGGCGTGCCGAACATCGTCGGCGTCTGGTGCCACGAGGCCGGCTACACGCGCGCGCTCAACGTGGTCTCCATCGACCAGGCATACCTCGGGCACGCGCAGCAGGCCGGCATGGTCGCCTCGCAGGTGCGCGAGGGAGCGTTCGGCGGCAGGTACACCATCGTCGTCGACGACGACATCGATCCCAGTGACCTCGATCAGGTCATGTGGGCGGTGTCGACGCGTACCGATCCCGCGGACTCCATCGAGTTCATCAGGAACTCGTGGGGCATGGCACTCGACCCGATGGTCGAGCGCGGCCCCGAGGACGCACTCAACGAGTTGCCGTTGTCGCGCGCGGTGATCAACGCGTGCCAGCCGTTCAAGCGTCGCCAGCGCGGCACGTTCCCTCCGGCCGTCACCGTTCCCGCCGAGGTCGCGGCGCGAGTCACGAGCAAGTACCCCGAGCTGTTCGGGGGCGGAAACAGGCGATGAGAGAAAGTGTCGACACCTCTTGTTCACCCGAGAGGTGCCACGTACTATCCAGTCAGTATGTAGCGGGCTGGACAACAACGTAAGAAAATCCTCTGCAGCAAAGGTCTCGTCATGCCCCGGATCATCAATCTGCGTAAGGCCATGTGTGTCCTGGCCGGTACGGCCCTGACGGTCGGAGTCGCCGGCTGCGGGGGTGGATCGAAGGGCGACACCGAGGACAGGAACTGGGTGCACGCCATCGTCACCCCGAAGGGCGACGCCGGTTTCATCCTCATGGCACAGGCGCGCAAGTACTACGAGGAACAGGGCGTCAAGGTCAAGATCAAGAGCTTCACCGGCAACATCCCGCTGAACCAGGCGCTCCAGTCCGGTGACGTCGACTCCATCGAGACGTCGCCCGACCCGGTCTTCGACGCGTCGCTCCGCGGTGGAGACGTGAAGATCATCGGATCGACGCTGCCGGGACTCACGTACAGCGTGATCGCCCAGAAGAAGGTGCGTTCCTTCGAGGACCTCAAGGGCAAGAAGATCGGCGTGTCCCTGCCCGGCTCGCTGCCCGACGTCGCCGTTCGCGCCATGCTCGCGAGCAAGAAGCTCGACTCGAAGTCGGTGCAGGTCATCAACGTCGGCAACGACGCCCAGCGGTTCCAGGCGATCTCGGCCGGACGTGTCGACGCGGCGGCGGTGTCGCCCGAGTTCGTGCCGCGGATCAAGGACAGCAAGACCCTGCACGAGCTGGGTTCCGCCGAGGAGCTCATCCCGGACTACCCGCGGTTCGTGATCGCGGCCAACGGCAAGTCGCTGGAGGAGAAGCCGGACACCGCGGCGCGGTTCCTCGCCGCGGAGATGCAGGGCATCAGCTACGCGGCCGCGCACAAGAAGGAGGTACTCGAGCTCTCGGCGAAGACGCTGAAGCTGGAGCCGACCGACCCGAGCCTGGACTACTTCTACGACCGGATCATCGACGGCAAGGCGGAGTCGACGAAGTGCGAGATCCCACGTGACAAGCTCGAGTGGCTGCAGGAGTTCAGGATGTCGAACGGCCTGCAGAAGAAGAAGGTCGACCTCGACGAGCTGCTCGACGACTCCTTCCAGAAGGAGGGTCTGAAGCGGGTGGGCGACGACCTCGGGGCGGCGGGGAGCTGATCGTGGCGGGTACACACGACGCAGACGTCGTCGACGATCCCGTGCACGAGGACGACCCGGGCGCCGTGCAGCCGAAGGTGCTGGTGGAGCACGTCTCCAAGGAGTTCGTTCGACGACAGGACGGACGCACCGAGGTCGTCAAGGCGCTCGACGACGTCTCCCTCTCGATCGAGGCGGGTGAGATCGTCACGCTCACCGGTATGAGCGGGTGCGGCAAGACCACCCTGCTGCGGGTGTTGATGGGACTGGAGAACGTCACGTCGGGTGCGGCGTACGTCGACGGCAACGAGATCGTCGGACCGGGTGCCGACCGGGCGATGGTCTTCCAGCACGCGGAGCTGCTGCCGTGGCGCTCCGCGCTCGGCAACGTCGAGTTCGGCCTCGAGATCAGGAAGATGCCGGCCAGGGAACGACGGGTCGCTGCCGAGCGCTACCTGAGCATGGTCGGACTCGACCACGCCAAGCACCGCCGTCCGTACGAGCTGTCCGGCGGCATGCGGCAGCGTGTCGGCATGGCGCGCGCGCTCGTCACCGAGCCCGAGGTGCTCCTGATGGACGAACCCTTCGGCGCTCTCGACGCACAGACGCGCGAGACCCTGCAGTACGAGTTGCTGCGCATCCACGCCGACGACCGACGCACGATCGTCTTCGTCACGCACGATCTCGACGAGGCCGTGCTCATCGCCGACCGGGTCGTGATGATGGCGCCCAACCCCGGTCGCGTGCATGCGGTCGTCGACGTCGACCTGCCCCGTCCGCGACTCGACGCCGCGGAGCTGCGCACGTCGCCCGAGTTCGGACGCATCCGTACCCGGCTGTGGCAGCTGCTGCAGGACGCCAACACGGCCACGACCGAGCCGTCGGTCTGATTCGGCGAGGTGAACCATGGCAGGTGACGTTCGGCAGGCCCAGCCGTCCCCGCGCAAGGTGTCGGCACCTCGAGCGGGGCGGTCGTCGGGCTCCAGCCGGCTGACCAACGCGTTCGCGGCGATCCTCGTGGGTCTCGTCGTGCTCGTCGTGTGGCAGGTCGTCGGCTCGAGTGTCAGCCCGATGACGATGTCGTACCCCACCGCGGTCCTGAGCGAGGGTGTCGAGCTGGTCAAGGACGGCTCGCTGCTCTCCGCGCTCGGGTCGAGCGTGCAGTCGTTCGTGCCCGCATACGTCCTCGCGGTGGTGATCGGCGTCCCCGTCGGGCTCGTCGTCGGCAGGTACCGCCTGATCGAGGCGGGCTTCGGCCCGTACATCACGGCCGGCTACGCCACCCCGCTGGTCGCGCTGATCCCGCTGTTCATCGTGTGGTTCGGCACCGGCCTGCTGGTGAAGGTCGCGATCGTCCTCACCCTCACGGTGTTCCCGATCATCATCAACACCTGGCGCGGCGTGCAGGCCGTGCCGAAGACCCTCATCGAGGTCGGGTCGAGCTTCGGCGCGTCCCAGGCCGAGATCATGCGGAAGATCATCATTCCCGGCACCCTGCCCCACATCATGACCGGGCTGCGCCTGGCCGTCGGTCGCGCGGTGATCGGCATGGTCATCGCCGAGTTCTTCACGGCCGTGTCCGGTCTCGGCGGCATCATCATCAACGCCGGCAACAGTTTCGACACCGCCCGGATGTTCGTGCCCGTCATCATCGTCCTGCTGCTCGGCATCGTGCTCACCTGGCTGGTCGGTCTCGCCGAGCGCAGGCTGGCGCCGTGGCACCTCGCGATGAGCGGGCGGCAGTGACATGACGGGAGGCCGATCAATGGCAGTGCATCCCGCACTTGACCGTCGCGCCGAGGACCTGCTCTTCGTCGACGGACGTTGGTCGCCGGCGGCGTCGCGGCGGACGTTCGAGGTGTCCTGCCCGGCGACGGGAGAGCCGATCGCGCAGGTGAGCCGCGCGGACGCCGACGACGTCGACCTCGCGGTACGCGCCGCGCACCGCGCGTACGAGGAGACCTGGCGTGACACCCCGCCCGCCGATCGCGCGGCGATGCTCTACACACTGGCCGACCGGTTGGCGGCCGACGCCGACCGGCTCGCGCTCGTCGATGTCGTCGACAACGGCAGCACCGTGCGCCGCATGCGCGCGGACGTCGACACCGGGGTGCAGCTCATCCGCACGTACGCAGGGTTCGTCGGCACGATCACCGGTCGGACGATCCCCATCGACAGCCACACCCTCAACTACACGGTGCGCGAGCCGTACGGCGTGGCCGGTGTCATCGTGCCGTTCAACCACCCGTTCATGTTCGCCGCCCAGATGGTCGGCTCCGCGCTCGCGGCGGGCAACACGCTCGTCCTGAAGCCGTCGGAGCTCACCCCGCTGACCGCGCTGGAGATCGCGAAGGCGGCCGAGGACCTGCTGCCCGCCGGAGTCCTCAACATCCTGACCGGGTTCGGCGAGGAGAGCGGCGCTCCGCTCGTGCGCCACCCGCTGGTCCGCAAGGTGCATTTCAAGGGCAGCGTGCCGACCGGTCGCAAGGTGATGGAGATGTGCGCCGCGGGCATCAAGCCGGTGTCGCTCGAGCTCGGCGGCAAGGCGCCGTTCATCGTCTACCCGGACATGGACGTCGACGTCGCGGTGCAGGGCGCGGTCAGGGGCATGAACCTCGTGCACCAGGGCCAGTCGTGCGGATCGGCCACGCGGCTGCTCGTCCACGACGACGTCTACGAGGCGTTCCGGTCCGGTCTCGTCGAGGCGTTCGAGTCCCTGCGTCCCGGAGCGCCGTGGGACGCCGGCGCCGACATGGGTTGCATGGTCTCCCGCACGCAGTACGACAAGGTGCTCGCTCACATCGCGAAGGGCGTCGACGACGGCGCCCGCGTGCTGACCGGCGGAGCACCCGTGGCCGACGACTCGCTGCCCGGCGAGCTGTACATCCAGCCGACCGTCTTCGAGTGCGACGACATGTCGCCGATCGTGGCGCGTGACGAGATCTTCGGCCCAGTGACCTGCCTGTTCCGGTGGGACGACGAGGACCGGATGCTCGCCATGGCCAACGACACCGAGTACGGCCTGACCGCGAGCGTCTGGACCAACGATCTCGGCACCGCCCACCGCGTCGTCGCCCGGCTGCAGGCCGGCTACGTCTGGGTGAACGGGCACGGCAGGCGTCCCGTCGGCAGCCCGTTCGGCGGCTACAAGCAGAGCGGCATCGGCAAGGAACGGGCGCAGGACGAGTTCAACAGCTACACGCAGGAGAAGTCGGTGCTGGTAGCCCTGTAGACCGAGTCGGTGGAGGACGCGTGCGGAAGTACGGTTCGGACCTGGTGGTCGACCTGATGCGTGCCTACGGCATCCGTCACGTCGCGATGAATCCCGGCGCGTCCTACCGCGGCCTGCACGACTCGCTCGTCAACTGGGGCTCGGGCGGCCCCGAGATGATCATCTGCACCAACGAGAAGATCTGCGTCAACATGGCGCACGGCTATGCGCGGGTCACCGGTGAGCCGATGGGCGCGATCGTCCACGACGTCGTCGGGCTGATGCAGAGCACGATGGGCGTCTACACCGCGTACGTCGACCGGGCCCCGGTGCTCGTCTTCGGCGGCACCGGTCCGATGGAGGTCGCGAAGCGGCGCCCGCACATCGAGTGGGTGCACACGGCGTTCGCACAGGGCGACCTCGTCCGCAACTACGTGAAGTGGGACGACCAGCCGTTCGACCACCAGGCCGTCGTCGACGGTTTCGCCCGCGCCTACCAGATCGCGACGATGGAGCCGTGCGGTCCCGTCTACAGCTGCTACGACGTCGCGCTGCAGGAGGAGCCGCTGGACGACGAGCCGGAGATCGTCGTCCATCGCAACGAGCCGCCGGTGCAGTTCCCCGCGGAGGAGCACGTCCTCGCCGAGATCGCGGGGGCGCTCGTCGCCGCCGAGCGGCCGGTCATCGTCGCCGGTCGCGTCGGCCGGCGCCCGGAGACGGCCGCGGCGCTGGCCGCGCTCGCGGACGCGGGCGCGATCCCCGTCTACGACCAGCAATGGCGCCACAACCTGCCGAACACGAACGCGCAGCACTTCCTCGACAAGAGCCGGGTCGAGGGTGCCGACGTCGTCCTCGCGCTCGACGTCGCCGACCTGTACGGCGCCCTCACCGCGGCGGGCGGGTCACGCGGCGACGAGCGGCGCTGGCTCCCGCGAGCCGACGCCAGGCTCGTGGAGATCCGCCTCGACCTGCTCGAGGGCAACGGCTGGTCACCGACGTTCGAGAAGTACCAGCGGGTCGACACCTCCGTCACCGCCAATACCGCGCTCGCCGTACCGCGCCTCGCGGCCCTCGTCGAGGAGCTGGCCGAGACACCGGACGCGAGCCGGCGGGTGGCCGAGAGGCGCACGGATGTGGCCGAGGCCCACGACCGGCAGCGCGCGACGTACCGCGAGCGTGCCAGGGAGGGGTGGGACGACACCCCGATCAGCACCGCGCGGCTGGCGGGCGAGCTGCGTGACGCCGTACGCGACCACGACTGGGTGCTCTCCGGCAGCACCCTCGCGGGCTGGACGCCGCGCCTGTGGGACTTCGACGACTGGTCACGGTTCACGGGCAGGCCGCTCGGCACGGCGACGCAGATCGGCATGGGCATGGGCGTGGCACTCGCGCACCGGGACTCGTCGAAGCTCGTCGTGCACATCCAGCCGGACGGCGACCTGCTGTTCGACCCGGGCACGTTGTGGACGATCGCGAACCACCGGCTGCCGATGCTCGTGGTCATGTTCAACAACCGGGCGTACTACAACGACTGGGAGCACCAGGAGATCGTCGCGCGGGACCGGGGAAGGGACATCTCCCGCGCGAACATCGGCATGGACCTCGACGCGCCCGCACCCGACTTCGCCGCGATCGCGAGCGGCTTCGGCTGGCAGGCCACCGGGCCGATCCACGATCCCGCCGAGCTGGCTGAGCGGCTGGCCTGGGCGGTCAAGGTCGTGACGCAGGAACGCGTGCCCGTCCTCGTCGACGTCGTGACGAGGCACCGGTGAGCACGTGACCACCACACGGACGCACGGGGGACATACGGCCTGACGGCCGATCGATCACAGTGCAGTGAGAGAGGAATGACCATGTCCCACCCGACACGCGTCACGCGCTTGGGGGCAGGTGCCGCACTCGCGGCCCTCGTACTCGTCTCGGCCGGCTGTGGCGGCGGCGGCTCCGCGCAGGAGATGAGCAAGGAGGACTGCGCGAAGTACCCGGAGAAGGACGTCACGATGATCATCGGCCGCTCGCCCGGCGGCGGCCACGACGAGTACGGCCGGTTCCTCGTCCCGCTGCTGAAGAAGGAGCTCGGCGGCAACGTCATCGTGAAGAACGTCGACGGCGCGGGTGGCCGGGTGGCGGCGAGCCAGGTCTACGAGGGCGAGCCCGACGGGTACACCATTCACCTGGTCGAGCCCAACGGACTCGCCGCGCTGCAGGCCGTCGAGGACGTCGAGTACGACCTGGCCAAGTTCACCCAGCTGGGCGTCGTGAACGACCGGCCGAGCACGTTCGCCGTCCCGGCCGGGTCGAAGTACAAGACGTTCGACGACCTCGTCGAGGCGAGCAAGAAGAAGCCGCTGAAGTTCGCCACGTCCGGGCTCACCAGCCCCAACTTCGTCAACGGCGTCATCGCGGCGAAGGAGGCCGGGCTGAAGTTCACCCCGGTCCCGCACGAGGGCAGCGCCGAGGCGATCACCTCGATGGTGCGTGGAGACACCGACTTCACCGTCTTCTCCGGTGACTCGATCGCGGAGGCCGTCGACGCCGGCGACGCGAAGGCCCTCGTGCAGTTCGGAGAAGAGCCGCTTGACCTGCTCGGCGACACCCCGATGGCGGAGGACGTGGGTCTCGGCGACCTCGCCGGTGTGCTCACCACGAACCTGATGCTCGTCGCGCCCCCGGCACTGCCGTCGTGCCTGAAGAAGACGCTGACCGACGCGGTGCAGACGACGCTCAACGGCGACGAGTTCAAGGCGTTCGGCGAGAAGGGCCGCATCGTGTCGCCGGGTACGCCGGAGGACGCGCAGCAGCTCATCAAGGAGTCGGTCGCGACCTACGAGAAGTACGCCGACGTCTACCGGAAGTACCTGACCAGCTGACGTGACGTCACCGACGACGAAGGGAGGTAGGGGATGCTCGAGGGATTCCTGAGTGCGCTCGACACGCTCGTCTCGTGGCCCAACATCCTGCTACCCCTGTTGGGCACCGTGATCGGGCTGGTCGTCGGCGCGATGCCCGGTCTCGGTGCCGCCGCGGGCATCGCCCTGGTCATCCCGCTCACCTACGCATGGGGACCCGAGCAGGCGTTCCTGCTCATCGCCTCGATCATCGGCGGCACGTCGTACGCCGGCTCGATCACCGCGATCCTCATCAACACCCCGGGAGAGTCGGCGAACGCGGCCACCCTGCTCGACGGCTACCCGATGGCGAAGAAGGGTGAGGCGTCGACGGCGTTGTCGGTGTCGGCGACCGCGTCGGCCGTCGGCGCGGTGTTCGGGCTGATCGTCTTCCTGGCGATCCTGCCGCTGAGCCGCCAGCTCATCCTGAAGTTCTCGTATCCCGAGACCTTCATGATCGCGGTGGTCGGGCTGTTCATCATCGCGCTGATCTCCCGCGGCTCGCTGGTGAAGGGACTCATCGCGGGCGGCCTCGGGTTCGTGCTGTCCTTCGTCGGACGTGACCTGCTCACCGGGGTGAGCAGGTTCACGTTCGGCAGCCTCTTCCTCGACGACGGCCTCGACTTCATCGCCGTGCTCATCGGGCTGTTCGCGCTGAGCGAGGCGATGTCGCTGCTGCTCGAGCCGAACCGACCGCCGGAGGAGCGCAAGCTGGGTGCGCAGGCGCACTGGCGGCAGATCCGCAAGGGTGCGGCCCTGTGCTTCCGGTATCCGCGCATCCTGTTGCAGAGCAGCGTCATCGGCACTGTCTGCGGCGTCATCCCCGGCATCGGCGGCTCGGTCTCCGCGTTCATCGCGTACGCCACCGCGAAGCAGGGTGCCAAGGACCCCGAGAAGTTCGGGACCGGTGACCCGCGCGGGGTCATCGCGACCGAGGCGTCGATCGACGCGAAGGACGGCGGGGCCCTGCTCCCCACCATCGCGCTCGGCGTTCCCGGCAGTGCGGTGTGGGCCGTCGTGCTCGGTGCGTTCCTCATCCACGGGATCGCGCCCGGCAGGGAGATGCTGACCGATCACCTCGACATCGTGTTCCTCATCGTGCTCGGTCTGCTGATCTCCAACATCCTCACCTCGGTCATCGGACTGTCGCTGAGCAGGTTCCTGGCTCCCATCGCACGGATGCCGGCCGTCTACGTGGCGCCGATCGTCTTCGTGGTCAGCCTGGTCGGCGCGTACAGCATCGGCATGCGCCGTGGTGACATCGTGGTCGCGCTGCTGGCCGGAGTCGCCGGCTTCGTCCTGAAGAGGTACGGGTTCAGCCTGGTCCCGGTCGTGATCGGACTCATCCTGGGGAGGCTGGTCGAGCAGTCGTTCGGCCAGACCGCGCTCACGACGGGCCTGAGTGCCTTCCTGACCCGTCCCTTCAGCCTCGGCATCTTCTGTGTCGGCGTGCTCTTGTTCGCGCTGCCGATCGTCCGCCAGAAGCTGGCCAAGCGGCGGAAGGCATCCAGCGAGGACGCGAAGGTGTCGTCATGAGCCTGGAAGTGCGAGGAGGCGGGCGCGCATGAGCGGGCTGGTAGCGCGGGTGGGGAGCAAGGTACCCCGCTGGCTGACCGGAGCCGTCGCGATCGACCTCGTCCTCGTCCTGCTCTTCGCGTATCTCCTCTACGAGACGACACAGCTCAGCGGTGGTGCGCGTCGCTTCCCGCTCGTGACGATCGTGGTCACGCTCGGGTTGGTGGCGATCGATCTCCTGCTGGAACTGTTCCCGCCGCTACGGCGACGAGCCGGCTTCGTCGAACGGGACTATGTCGCGACGTCGTCGGACACCGTCGTCGCGGACCTGGAGTCGGTGCCGGACAACGAGCCGGACAGCGAAGAGGAGACCGCGGGGGATCGGCCGCAGGGTAGGCAGCCGCGTGTCTTCAAGGCGTGGGAAGCCATGGTCTGGCTGCTCCTGCTCGGCTTCGGGATGTTCCTCGTCGGCTACATGATCATGACGCCGGTATTCCTCGCGGCCTTCTTCCTCTGGGCGAGGGCGCCGCTCAAGCCCGCGATCGGCATCACGGTCGGCGTCTCCGGGTTCCTCTACCTCGTCTTCTACCAGTTCCTGGGTTTCACGTGAGCGCGCCGAAGGCGCGACCCTGGGAGGAGTACGTGCCCGCGGCGGAGCTCGAGAGCCTCGCCGCCAACGGGTTCGGCGCCCTCCAGGGCGCGGGAAGCAGTCCGTGCCTGCTCGTCGTCGACGTGGTCATGTCGTTCCTCGGTCCGCGGCCGGGCAGCGACGACCCGCCGTCGGTGATGGGGTGCGGCGACATGGGGTGGGAACGGCTACCGACCATCGTCGGTCTCGTCGACGCGATGCGGGCCGCCGGGGTCCCCGTCGTGTTCACCAAGGGCGATCCCGTCGACAAGGCGTTCTGCGGCGGTTCGGTGAAGCGGACGAGCGACGCCACGCTCGCGCGGGCGGTGCACGAGGCGCCGTTCCCCGCCGAGATCGTGCCGCGTGACGACGAGTACGTGCTGTCCAAGCCGAAGGCGAGCGCGTTCTTCGGCACCCCGCTGCTCCCGTACCTGGTGCGCAGCGGCATCGACTCCCTGGTGCTCGTCGGTACGACGACGTCGGGCTGCGTCCGGGCGACGGCCGTCGACGCGATGTCGAACAACCTCCACGTCGCCGTCGTCGCGGACGCGTGCTTCGACCGCTCGGCCTTCGCGCACGCCGCGAACCTCTTCGACATCTCCATGAAGTACGGCGACGTGATCGCCGCAGACGACGTGAAGACGTGGACGGCGACGCCGGCCCACGCCGCGAGCGAGAGGAACACATGACAGTGCCCCCCGCCGTACTCCGCCGCTCCGCTCCTCGCTCCGCGAGTGCGTGCGTGCGGAATGCGCTACGAACCGCTGCGATGCTCACTTTGGAGGACAACTCATGACGGCCGACCGCACCTACCCCGACCTCCACGAGCACGTACGACGGCTCGAGGAGGCGGGTCGCCTGATCCGGGTGACGCGGCCGATCGACAAGAACACCGAGCTCCACCCGCTCGTCCGCTGGCAGTTCTGCGGCGGCATGCCGGCCGACGACCGCAAGGCGTTCCTCTTCGAGAACGTCGTCGACGGCAAGGGGCGCGCGTACGACATGCCGGTGCTCGTCGGCGCGCTCGCGTCCAACCGGGCGATCTACGCGCAGTCGATGGGGTGCGACCTCGACGACGTCGGCTCCACCTGGGCCAAGGCGATCGCCGAGCCGATCGAGCCGATGCTCGTCGACGACGCGCCCTGCCAGGAGGTCGTGTTCGAGGGCGACGCGTTGAAGAGCAATGGCCTCGACGCCCTGCCCGTGCCCATCTCGACGCCGGGCTGGGACAACGGTCCGTACCTCACGAGCGCGCACTACATCACCCGCGACCCGGACACCGGCGTGCAGAACTCCGGCAACTACCGAGGGCAGATCAAGAGCCCGACCTGCGTCGGGATGAACGCGTCGCACGAGCTCAACCAGGGCATCACCACACACTGGAACAAGGCGCGGGCGAAGGGCGAGCCACTGCCGTGCGCGATCGTCGTCGGCGCGCCCCCGTGCGTCACGCTGACGGCGGTGCAGAAGATCCCGATCGGGGTCGACGAGCACGCGGTGGCGGGCGGTCTGGTCGGCGAGCCGCTGCGGGTCGTCAAGGCCCGCACGGTCGACGTGCTCGTGCCGGCGGATGCCGAGATCGTGATCGAGGGCCTGATCAACACCGAGTTCCTCGAGCCGGAGGCGCCCTTCGGGGAGTCGCACGGTCACGTGAACCTGCAGGAGTACAACGCGTTCATGGAGGTCACCGCCATCACCCGGCGGCGCGAGGCGATCTTCCCGTCGATCCTGAGCCAGGTCACGCCGAGCGAGTCGAGCCTGATCAAGCGGCTGGCGTACGAGGAGCGGTTCACGACGACGCTCAGGGAGATCGGCATCCACGGCCTCAAGCGGGTGTTCCTGCACGAGCCGCTGACGAACATCCGCAAGTTCGTCGTGCTCGTCTTCGAGCGCGGGGCCGAGGAGACCAACGTCTGGCGCGCGCTGTACGCCGCGAGCTCGCTGCAGAACGCCGTCGGCAAGTTCACGATCGCGGTCGACGACGACATCGACCCCGACAGCACCGACGCGCTGCTCTGGGCGCTCGCGTACCGGATGGACCCGCGCCGCGACATGCAGGTCGTCGAGCACCGGTCGTGGGGTCACGGGCCGGCGGGACCGATGGACGACGGCCAGGATGCGGCGATCCTGATGGACGCGACGCTGAAGCGCCCGTACCCGCCGATCTCGCTGCCGAAGCGCGAGTACATGGAGCACGCGCGCGGGATCTGGGAGGAGCTCGGCCTGCCGGCGCTGGAACCGAAGGCGCCGTGGTTCGGCTACTCGCTGGGGGACTGGAGCGACGAGTTCGAGCAGGAGGCGAAGCTCGCGGTGAGCGGTGACTTCTGGCAGACGGCGGAGAAGAACGCCGCGCGGCGACGTTCCGACGTGCCGATGAACGCACCGGTGCGAAAGTTCGAGGAGAACGACCATGCCTGAGTGGGACAGGTTCCTGACACCACGCGACCGCGAGGTCTTCGGTGGCTCCGGGTACGGGAAGAAGGCGGGGCTCGGTGAGCGTCCCGTCGTGCTGGTCGTCGACGTGACGTACGCCTTCTGCGGCGACCGTGCCGAGCCGATCCTCGAGTCGATCAAACGCTGGCGCAACAGCTGCGGCGCCGAGGCGTGGGACTCCGTCGAGAAGATCCGCACCCTCGTCGACAAGGCGCACGGCCACGCGATCCCGGTGATCTACACGACCGGCATGGACTACCGTCCCGACCGGTTCGACGCCGGCCGGTGGAGCGACAAGAACGCCCGCGCGGCCGAGGTGCCCGCGGTCGAGGCGTCGGGCGTGCGCGCCAACGACGTCGTCGAGCCGATCGCCCCGGAGGAGCGCGACCTGCTCATCCCCAAGGCGAAGCCGAGCGCGTTCTTCGGCACCCTGCTGCAGGCACACCTGACGGCGCTCAACGCGGACTCGCTGATCGTCTGTGGCACGACCACGAGCGGCTGCGTCCGCGCGACGGTCGTCGACGCGTTCTCGCACAACTACCACGTCTCGATCGTCGAGGAGTGCACCTTCGACCGCGGCGAGGCGTCGCACCACATGACATTGTTCGACATGCACCAGAAGTACGCCGACGTCGTGTCCCTGGACGAGACGGTCGCGTACCTCGACACCCTCCCGAACGACCTCTTCACGAGCCGGATGCCCATCCTGGCCGAGTAACCCCGCGGCGGCGGGTGCGGCAGTTCCCCGGTCGTGGCCCTCCCCCCCCGTGAGGGTGCCCCTCACCGTGTGGCCCGCCCCGTGAGGGGCACCCTCACCGTGTTCTGGTGCGGTGAGGGTGCCCCTCACGGGTGGCGTGTTCACGGCACCCGGACGCGAACGCGCGGCGCAGGGTGGGTGCGGCCTAGGCGATAGGCGGCCTCGACCTCCGGGCCGAGCCGTGACCAGTCGGTGTGGATCCGGTGCGGTGACGCGTGCATGGTGGTGACGCCGTGCGCAGCCAGCAGGGCATGCCTGCGCTGGGTGTGCTCCCACCCGGCCATGTCGCCGTGGTGCCGGCGGGAGTCGACCTCGAACGCGAGTGCAGCCTCTTCCCAGTAGGCATCCGGTCGCGCCAGGAGATCGCCGTTGCCGTCGAGCAGGTCGACGTTGAACCGTGGCGGTGGGATGGCCAGGGCCAGCAGTCGCCGACGCGCCTCCGCCTCGGCGACCGAGCGCACGCCGTGGCCGTACTCCTCCAACACGGACCGCAGCAGGGCGCTTCCCTTGCGGGGTCCGTCGTCGAGCTCCGAGAAGAGTGCGCCGACGGAGACCTGGGCGGAGCGCAGGCACCCGGTGACGAGTGCCCTGACGGTGACGAGATCACGCGTGAGTCGGCACGCGTCGGCCAGCGCGCGCACGGGCTCGGCGACGTCGAGACCATTGCGCTCGCGCGTGCGTGGCAGGCGACGGGTACGCACCGCGACGACACCGGGCAGCGAACGCCGACGCCGGTCGTGGGGGAGCAGGACCGGCGTCGGACCGGACGGGGCCGGCGCGAGATCGGCGAGCACCAGCGCGGGAACGCCGGTCAGGGCCGCGCCCTCGCCGCCGTAGGCGAGGGCGGCGTGCCACCGGTGGAGGTCGGTGAGCGGTCCGGTGAAGGTGGCGTACACGCCGGGAAGCAGGCGCCGCCACGGGCCGCCGTGCCGCAGCCGCCAGTCGACGGCCTGGGCGGTCATGCCGGCGGCGAGAGCCTGGCCTCGGGTGATGATGCCGTGCTTGGCGATGACGAGTGTGTCGAGTTCGATGCTCATGCCCAGGTAGTCGGCAGCTGCCGAGTACGTCCGCACCCCCGCGCCCGGATATGTGGACGGCTGAGCGCGCGGCCGGAACCCGTGAGGGGCACCCTCACCGTGTCAGGGCGGGGTGAGGGCGCCCCTCACGGGTTGGGTTGCGCGGTGAGGGTGCCCCTCACGGGTGGTGTGCACGGTGAGGGTGCCCCTCACGGGTCGGGTTGCGCGGTGAGGGTGCCCCTCACGGGCTTCGCGGACCGGCTTACCGATCCGCGGGCAGGGGGTTGACGTCCGGGGGGTGGGGTGGGGGCTGGCCGTCGGGGGTGGGGAGCCAGAGCACGAACGTGCTGCCGACGTCCGGCACCGAGAACAGGCGGACGTGGCCGGCGTGCGCCTCGACGATCTGGCGGACGATCGCGAGGCCGAGGCCGGCGCCACGGCTGCCCGTGCGCCTGCCCTCCTGCGCGCGCCAGAAGCGGTCGAAGACGCGGGTCTGGTCGTCGGGGGAGATGCCGGGGCCGGCGTCGCGGACGGCGATCCACAGCCACGGTTCCGCGCGGCCCGCGGCGACGGTGATCGCGGTGCCGGACGTCGCCAGGCTCACCGCGTTCGAGAGCAGGTTGCCCACCGCGCGGCGCAGCGCGTCGTGGTCGCCGATCCGGGTCAGGCCCTGCTCGAGCCGCGAGACGATGGCGAGGTCGCGCTCGGCGGCGAGCGGCTCGAACTCCTCCACCGCCTCCCTGACGACCACGGCGAGGTCGACGTCGGTGTCGTGGAACGCCGGCCCGGAACGGCGCGCCGTGGCGAGGAGGTCCTCGATGAGCTGGGTCATGCGGGTGGTGGCGCGGTCGACGACGAGGGCCGCGCGCCGGCGCTCGTCGTCGGTGGCGTCGGGCGCGGCGAGCACTGTGTCGACGTTCACCCGGATGATCGCCAACGGGCTGCGCAGCTCGTGCGACGCGTCGTCGACGAACTGGCGCTGGGCACGGAACGCGCTGTCGAGCCGGTCCAGCATCGAGTCGACGGTGTCGCCGAGGTAGCGCAGCTCGTCCTTCGGGCCGCTCAACCGGATCCGGCGGGACAGGTCGGTAGCCTGGATGTCCTCGGCGGTCCTGGCGATCGCGCGTACGGGTCGCAGGGCGCGTCCGGACAGCGCCCAGCCGATGCCGAGGCTCGCGACGAACAGGACGCCGAGCATGCCGGCCGAGTACTGCCGGAGGTTCTGCATGGTCTCGTAGTTGACGGCCTGCTCCACCTGCTCGACCTTGACGACGTCGACCTGGCCGACGACCTGCTCCTCGCCGTGGGAGTCGCGGAGCACCTTGTCGGCCCGGTACGTCTTGGTGATCGGTTGCGCCTCGGTGCTCTTCGACACGGCCACGTAGACGCCGCCGAGCATCAGCGCGGCGAGCGCGAAGAGGAGCGTCGAGTAGAGCACGGTCAGCCGGAACCGGATCGTGAAGACGAAGCCTGGCAGGGGGAGGCGCATCACGGGCTCTCCTTCAGCCGGTAGCCGCTGCCGACGACGGTCTCGATCGGCGCCTCGCCGTCGGCGGCCGTGAGCTTGCGACGCAACGTGCCCACGGTGACCCGCACCGTGTTGGTGAACGGGTCGGTGTACTCGTCCCAGACGTGCTCGAGGAGCTGCTCGGACGACACGACGTGGCCGGGGCGCCCCATCAGGTACTGCAGCACGGCGAACTCCTTCGGTGTCAGCGAGACGGGCTCGCCCGCCCTGTGCACCTCGCGCCTGGCGGCGTCGAGCCGGAGGTCGCCGACCGTCCAGACGGCCGTGCCACCCGCTGTCTCCCTGCGCAGCAGCGCACGGACCCGCGCGAGCAGCTCGGGGAACGCGAACGGCTTGACGAGGTAGTCGTCCGCGCCCTCGTCGAGCCCGCGGACGCGGTCCTCGAGCCGGTCCCTCGCGGTGAGCATGAGGATGCGCAGGTCGGTCGTCGTGAGCCCGTCGAGCTCTCCGCGACGGATCGACCGGCACAGCTCGAAGCCGTCGCCGAAGGGCAGGTTGAGGTCGAGGAGCAGGAGGTCGTACGCGTTGGCGTAGAGCTTCTCCGACGCCGCACGCGCGTCGAGCGCGACGTCGACCGCATAGCCCGCGCGGACGAGCCCGGCGCGCACCGCCTCGACGAGGTCCTCCTCGTCCTCCACCACGAGTATCCGCATGTCGCCAGTATTCAGCGTGTACGGATGATCCGCTGTGCCACGTCCGCGGCCCGGTCGACGGGGATCGCGAACCCGATGCCGATCGAACCCGATCCGCCGCGGGTCAGCATCGCGGTGTTGACGCCGACGACCTCGCCGCGCGCGTTCACCAGCGGTCCGCCGGAGTTCCCCGGGTTGATCGACGCGTCGGTCTGCACCACGACGGCCTCCTGTCCGCCGCCGAGCGGCACCTCGCGGTCGAGCGCGCTGACGATGCCGCCCGTGACCGTGCCGGCGAGGCCGAGTGGCGAGCCGACCGCGAGCACCGGGTCGCCCACGCGGACGTCGGCGGAGCGGCCGAGGACGATCGGCGCGGGGCTCCTCGACGCGTCGACGGCGAGCACCGCGACGTCGTTGGCCTCGTCCGTGCCCACGACCTCGGCGTCGAGGCGCCGGCGGTCCGACAGCACGACGGTGACGTCGCCGCCGCCGTCCACCACGTGCGCGTTGGTGAGGACGTGGCCGCGCGTGTCGATGACGAAGCCGGAGCCGGTGGCGCGGGAGCGGACGCCTCGCACCTCGACGGAGACGACGGCCGGCTGCACGCGCGCCGCCGTCCCGCTGAGGTCTCCCGTGCCGTTGGCGGGGCCGGCCGACGACTGCGGGAGAGCGGACGACGGGTCCTGCTGGGCGAGCCGGGTGCCGGCGAAGCCCGCCGTGCCACCGGTCAGCGTCGCGACGAGGACGGCGGCAGCGAGCACCCGGCCCAGCCGTCCGCGCGGACGAGGCGTCTCGGTGGACGGAGCCGGCACGGCGGCCGGCGGTGGGGCCGGCCACTGCTCGTCCCGCATCTCGGGCGGCGGGCCGATGCCCGGCGGTGGCGGGACGAAGTCGGGACCGCGCGGGTCACCGAGGCCGAAGCGTGGCATCTGGCCGGTGTATCCGTCGTGCCCGCCTCCTCGCTCGTCAGCTCCTGCACTCATGGCTCGTTCCTCTCGTACGTACGAACGCGGTCAGGGGAGTCGGGAGAACCAGAGGAGCGAGCCGACGGCGGCCGCGCAGGCGAGGACCAGGGCAGCGCCGACGAACCACATCCACACCTCGCGGTCCTCGACGCGGTAGCCGATCGAGCTGCCGATGTCCGCGTAGACGTCGCGGAGCTCGTCGCCGCTCGCGGCCTCGTAGAACTGCCCGCCGGTCGTCTCGGCGAGCCGCTCGAGTGCGGGGCCGTCGACGGGCACCGGCACCTGCCGGCCGTTCTGCTCCATGATCCCCTCGGCCGTGCCGTACGCGATCGTCGACACCGGCACGCCGGCCCCCGCGGCCTCCTGGGCCGCGGCCTCCATCGTGCGTCCCGCGGTGTTGGTGCCGTCGGAGAGGAGCACGACGCGCGCGGGTGGGGTCTCCTCGCCGAACTGGGCGCCGAAGTTCGAGATGGCCTGCAGCGACGTCGCGACGCCCTCGCCGATCGCCGTCCGCGGGCCGAGGGCGAGGTTGCCGATGCCGTCGCGCACTGCCGCACGGTCGGTCGTCGGTGGGACGACGACGGTGGCCTGCCCGGAGAACGAGACGACGCCGACGTTGAAGCGCTCCGGCAGCTCGTCGACGAACGCGGCGGCCGCGGTCTTCGCCGCGTCGAGGCGGTTGGGGTCGACGTCGGTCGCGCGCATCGAGTCGGACACGTCGACGGCGATCATGATGGTGGCCTGCTCACGCGGGACGCGTACCTCGGCGGTCGGCTGGGCGAACCCGGTGATGGCCATGCCGAGCATCAGCATGAACGCACCCGCGGGCACGTGCCGGCGCGACCTTCTCCAGCAGCGACAGGTTGGTGAAGCGGACCGCGAACCTCGTACGCCGGCGCTGGAGCACGACGTAGGTGGCGGCGAGCGCGAGCAGCGCGGCGAGGAACAGCAGGCGCTCGGGAGCGATGAAGGTCACGACGGGGTCCTTCCCTGTCGGGCGGGAGCGGCGCCGGCGAGCCGGCGCGCGGAGAGGACGTGGCGGGCGATGTCACGGACCCAGTCGCCGTCGGTACGCAGTCGCAGGTGCGCGACTCCGGCTCGGCGGAGGATCCTGGCGACGGTCTCCCGCTGCGCGGTGGCCGCCTGTTCGTAGCGCTCGCGCAGCCGCCTGCTCGCCGTCGGCACGTCCCTGCGGCGACCGGTCTCCGGGTCGACGAGCGTGAGCAGCCCGACGTCGGGGAGCGCGAGCTCCCGCGGGTCGACGACCTCGATCGCGAGCACCTGGTGCCGGTGCTGCAGCAGGCGCAACTGCCTGCCCCACGGCGGTTCCGGGCCGTCCGGGTCGACGCCGTCGAGGAGATCGGACACCACGACGACGAGGCCGCGGCGGCGGGCGGTGCGACGCAGCAGTGCGATCGCCTCGCTGAGCGAGGTGGTGGCCGGAGCGCCAGGCGGCGTGCGCGGGGCCGTCCGCAGCCGGCGGAGCACCGCGAGGAGGTGCGTTCGACCTCCCTCGGGCGGGATGCGGCGCAGGCCGGTCGCGGACAGGATCTGCGCACCGAGCCGGTTGCCGATGCGGTCGGTGAGGAAGCCGACGGCCGCGACGGCGGCGACGGCGAGGTCGCGCTTCTCGACGCGGCCGGTACCGAAGTCCATGCTCGCGGTGGCGTCGACGAGCACCCAGGTGGTGAGCTCGCGGTCGGCGACCAGGTCACGCACGTGCGGGACCGCGGTCCTCGCCGTGAGGTTCCAGTCGATCCGACGCACGTCATCGCCCGGCTGGTACTCGCGGGCGTCGGCCGGCTCGGTGCCGAGCCCGGGCACCAGACCGAGGTGGTCGCCCTGCAGGAGCCCGTCGAGACGCCGGGTGATGGTGAGCTCGAGCCGGCGGAACGACTGCTCCTGGACGAGGTCAGGCAGCGCCGGAGCGTTCATGGATCCCCATCCGGTCATCCTGGGCGTCCTGCGCCGGCGCGACCCGTGGCAACGGGATCGCCTGGACGATCCGCTCGACCACATGGTGCGCCGGCACCTCGTCGGCGACGGCGTCGAACGAGAGCACGAGCCGGTGGGTGATGACGTCACCTGCCAGGTCACGGACGTCCTGCGGCAGCACGTAGTGCCGTCCGCGGACGAGCGCGAGTGCGCGCGCGCCGGCGACGAGCCCCAGCGTCGCGCGCGGGCTCGCGCCGTACGCGAGCAGCGGCGCGAGATCGGGGATGCCGTGGGCGGCCGGGTCGCGCGTGGCGGCGACCAGCCGTACCGCGTAGCGCGCGACGGCGTCGTGGACGAACACGTCGCTCGCCGCACCCTGCAGCGCGATGACGGACTCCGGCGTGAGGATCGGCGAGGCCGTGGGCGCACGCACGCTCATCCGGTAGAGGATGGCGAGCTCCTCCTGCTCGGTCGGGTAGTCGACGTCGATCTTCATCAGGAACCTGTCGCGCTGCGCCTCGGGCAGCCGGTAGACCCCCTCGGACTCGATCGGGTTCTGGGTCGCGAGCACGAGGAACGGCGCGGGCAGCGGGTACGTCCGGCCGCCGATGCTGACCTTGTGCTCGGCCATCACCTCGAGCAGGGCCGACTGCACCTTCGCGGGTGCCCGGTTGATCTCGTCGGTGAGCAGCACGTTGGCCATCACCGGTCCCGGCTCGACGTCGAAGCCCTCGGTCGAGGGCCGGTAGATCCGCGTGCCGACGATGTCGGACGGCACGAGGTCGGGGGTGAACTGGATCCGCGCGAACGTCCCGCCGACGACGGTGGCGAGGGTCTCGGCCGCGAGCGTCTTGGCGATACCGGGGACGCCCTCGAGGAGGCAATGCCCCTTCGCGAGCACCGCCACGAGCAGCCGCTCGACCATGCGGTCCTGGCCGACGATCACCCGCTTCACCTCGAACAGGGCGCGCTCGAGCACCGGCCCCTCGGGGGAGGCGGCCGGGCCCCCGAGGGCACCGGCCGCCACGCCTGTCCCGTTCATCGACCGTCCGCTGCCGCGGCCGAACCGCCGCCGCCCTGACCCTGCGGGCAGTCACCGTCGTCGGCGAGCCCGGTGGTGCCGCCACGATCCTCCGAGGCACTCTCGGTGATCCGCAGGATCGGCCCGTCCTCGGCCTGCGCGACCGCCGCGCCCGTCGTGGTGAGCGCCGCGGCCCCGGCGAACACCGTCGCGCCGAGCGTGACCTTGACCCGTCTGCTGAGAGCCATCTGTCGTTCCCTCCGATGGAGACGCCGCCGGTTCGGCGACATCACCATCGGACCAGCCGGAGCAGAAAGCCCGCGTAAACGCTCACCCGGCGGGACAAAGTGTCGACACGCCTTGCCGGACCGTCGGAGGCGCCCGTATCATCCATTACCTGAGTCAATATGTCTTCTACTGAGGACATACAGGCAGGACGGGTCGACCGTTTTCCGGCGCCGGACCGAAGGGGGTTTGGGTGGCCGAGTACCTCGTGGGAACCGTTGCCGAGTTCACCGACGAGGACCGCAAGCTCGTGACCGTCGGGGGGGACGAGATCGTCGTCTTCCGCCACGAGGGTGAGATGTTCGCCCTCAGCAACACCTGCGGTCACATGGGCGGTCCGGTCGGCGAGGGCATGCTGATCAACCGCGTCGAGGGCGTCGTCGACTCCGGCGGCAGGTACCTGGGTGACAGGTTCTCGACCGACACCACGCATCTCGTGTGCCCGTGGCACGGCATGGAGTACGACATCCGCACCGGCGTGTCCCCCGCACATCCGAAGGCACGGCTGAGGAAGTACGCCACCGAGGTCAGGGGCGAGGAGGTGTACGTCCATGTCTGACGCCGTTCCCGATGACGACAGGCTGGCGTCGGTCGAGGGCGTGCTCGACGAGCTGCTCGAGGCCGGCGTCGAGCGCACGCTGCCTGATCCGTTGCTGCAGAAGATGTTCACCCTCGCCGTGCGCCAGTACTCCCGGCGGTACGAGGAGGATCCCGGCCTCGTGCCACTGCTCGGTGAGCACGTCAACGCCACCGACGTCTCGAACTGCTGTCTCGAGATGCTCCGGGTGGTCGACCTCGAGGTGTTCGAGCTGACGTTCTGGGGTGGACGGCTCTCCGCCGACCGCGGGTGAGCCGCGGTCCGTCGACGTGGATGAGGTGGGTAGATGACCGTCAACGGTGCGGGCACTCCGGGGGAGTTCGCCCTCGAGACCCTGAACACCGGTGAGCGGGCGGGGTTCCACACGACCAAGCACCTCGCGCACGCGGCCGCGCAGGCGAAGGAGCGGCGGTACGACGACTTCCTGATCGTCGACGCGGACGCGCACCATTACGAGAACGAGTCCTGGCCGGACATCGTGAAGTACATCGAGGATCCGGTGCTGCGCTTCCGGGCGCAGGGCGGTGGCTACGCGGGCAACGCGAAGGGCACGCCGGCCGCGGTGATGCTGAGCCCGGCACTCGACCAGAGCAACTCCGGTCGCGTGATCCGTTACCCGCGGCGCCGGCTCCGCCTGGGCGTCGGCCGGGCGATCATCGGCATGGTCGTGGCCGAGTTCTTCACCGCGATCACCGGCCTCGGCGCCCTGATCGTGAAGTACGGCAACCAGTTCGACACCGCGTCGATGCTGGTCCCTGTCTTCCTCCTGATGCTGCTCGGCGTCGCGCTCACGGCGCTCATCCGTCGCGCGGAGAGGTGGATCGCCCCCTGGAAGGAAAGCGAGCGGCAACGCTGACCTTGGTCACCGACGACGAGAGAGATGTCATGAGCGAGCAGAACACGTCAGTGCCCGTCACCCGCCCCTTGTCCTGGTTCGACCACGCCGCGGCGCTGGCGCGGCTCAAGGAACCAGGCTGGCTCGACGACCTGTTCGCGTCGGTCGTGGCGCGGCGACCCGCGCTGCTGATCGGCAACGAATGGGTGGAGGCCGGGTCCGAGCGCGTCGTGGAGACCTTCGACCCGTCGACCGGCAGGGCGGTGGGACGCTACGCGGTCGCGGACGCGTCGGACGTCGACGCGGCGGTACGCGCGGCGGAGGCCGCCCACCCGGCGTGGGCCGCGCTGAGCGTCGAGGAGCGTGGCGCGTGCTTCGTGCGGCTGGCGGACCTGATCGCGGAGCACGGCACCGAGCTGGCGACCCTCGACGCGATCGACGCCGGGCTGCCGGTGGAGCGGATGTTGAACGACGTCGACGGCATGCTCAAGGTGCTGCACAGGTGGCCGGGCTTCGCCGCTGCCCTGCGGGGCGACGTCATGCCGACGACGGGCGGCCTGCACTACACGCGGCACGTCCCGTACGGCGTGGTCGCCCGTCTCGTCGCGTTCAACCACCCGATCCTCTTCGCGGTCAAGGGCTCGCTGGCGGCGCTGATCGCGGGCAACTGCCTGGTGCTGAAGCCGGCGGACCAGACACCGCTCTCCGCGCTGCTGCTTGGCGACCTGATCCGGCAGTCGTTCCCGCCCGGGGTCTGGAACGTGGTGACCGGCGACGCCGTGACGGGTGACGCCCTGGTGTCGCATCCGGCGATCCGCCGCATCGCCTTCACCGGGAGCGTCGGGACCGCTCGCAAGATCCAGGCGAGTGCCGCCAGGGACAAGATCCGTTCGGTCTCGCTGGAGCTCGGCGGCAAGAACCCGATGATCGTGTTCCCCGACGTCGACGTCGAGGCGGCCGCGCGCAACCTGCTCTTCGGCATGAACCTGCGCGCCAACCAGGGCCAGTCGTGCGGGTCGATGTCGCGTGTCTTCGTGCACGAGGACATCTACGACGAGTTCGAGGCGGCGACGGCGAGCGCCCTCGGCGAGCTCACCCTCGGTCCCGCCTACGACTCGGCGGTCGACATGGGACCGCTGATCTCCGAGGTCCAGGCCGACCGCGTCCGTGCCTACGTACGCTCCGCGATCGACGAGGGCGCACGGCTCGTCGCCGGCGGCCCCGACGACCCACGCCTGCCCGCCGAGGGCCACTTCGTCGCGCCCACCCTCTTCGCCGACGTCGCACCGGACATGCGGATCGCGCGGGAGGAGGTCTTCGGTCCGGTCATCGCGCTGAGCCGGTGGAGTGACCTCGACGCGGTCGTCGCGGCGGCGAACGATGTCGACTACGGCCTCGCCGCGAGCATCTGGACCAACGACCTGACGACCGCGTTACGCACCGCCGACCGGCTGGATGCGGGGTACGTCTGGGTCAACGACAGCACGACGCACTACTGGGGCATGCCGTTCGGCGGCTTCAAGGACAGCGGTCTCGGCCGCGAGGAGTGCATGGAGGAGATGGAGAGCTTCCTCCAGCACAAGAGCGTGCACGTGAAGCTATGACCCACGACAGGTACGGCAGCGACCTCGTCGTCGATACGCTGACCGAGCTCGGGATCGAGTACGCGGCAGTCAACCCCGGCGCGTCGTTCCGCGGGCTGCACGAGTCGCTGGTGAGCAGTGGGCGCCCGGAGCTGATCCTCGCGCTGCACGAGAACGTCGCGGTCGCGGCGGCGCACGGCTACGCGAAGTCGGCGGGACGGCCGATGGCGGTGGTCCTGCACAACCTCGTCGGCCTGCAGAGCGGCTCGATGTCCATCTTCAACGCGTGGGCCGACCAGGCTCCCGTCCTCGTGCTCGGTGGCTCTGGTCCGGTCGACGCGACGAGGCGGCGCCCGTGGATCGACTGGGTCCACACCGCCCACGCGCAGTCCCTCGTGGTGCGTGACTCGGTCAAGTGGGACGACCAGCCCGCGAGCCTCGCCGCCGTCCCGGCGAGCCTGCGCCGCGCGCACCGGATCGCGACGACGGTGCCGTACGGCCCGACGTACGTGGCGCTCGACGCGGGTCTGCAGGAGGAGCCGCTCGGTCCCTCGACGCCGGCGTCACCGGGACTCGGGCCGCTCGCGGCACGCCCGTCGATGGCGGCGCCGCAGGACGTGCTCGACGAGGTGGCCGACCTGCTGGTGCGTGCCGAACGACCGGTGATCCTCGCGGACTACGTGGGCAAGAGCGCTGCGGCGTACGCGGCGTTGGCCGAGCTGGCCGAGGCGCTGGCCGCGCCGGTGGTCGATCTGATGGCCAGGCACAACTTCCCGACGGGGCACTGGGCGGACGCCACGGACGCGCACCACGAGCTGCTCGCCGACGCCGATGTCGTGCTCTGTCTCGACCTGCGCGACCTCATGTTCGGCCTCGGGCGGTCCGACGCCGTGCACCACGGTTACGAGTCGCTCGTCCGCCCGTCGGCGACCGTGGTGAGCATCAGCACCAACCAGCTGATGCTGAAGGGGTTCCTCGACTACGCCGGCACCGACCATCCCGCCGCGGCCGACGCGATGGTCGACGTACTCGCGGACACGGCCCTCTGCCTGCCCGTCCTGGCGGGCATGGTGGCGGAGCGGGCGGGCGACCGGTCGGCGCGCAGGCGGGCGCTCACGGCGTTCACCGCGGACCTGCACGAGCGGTCGCATCGGCGGTTCACCGAGGCGGCCGACCAGGGCCTGACGAGCGCGGCCCTGAGCCGTGCCGTCCGCGACGTCGTGTCGGACGGGCCGTGGGAGCTCGCGAACGGGCAGCTGCGCGGCGACGTGCGCCGCGGCTGGCCGCTCGACCGCTTCAACGCGCACCTGGGCCGCAACGTCGGTGCCGGACTCGGCTACGGCATGGGCGTGTCGGTGGGGGCGGCACTCGCGCACCGCGGCGACGACACGATGGTCGTCAACCTGCAGCCGGACGGCGACCTGCTGTACACGCCGTCAGGGCTGTGGACGGCGGCGCGCTACCGGCTGCCGATCCTCACCGTGATGGCCAACAACCGTACGTACGGCCAGGACCGGATGCACCAGACGATCATGGCGCGCACACGGGAGCGTGCGGTCGAGAACGCGGGCGTCGGCATCGACCTCGACGACCCCGAGGTCGACTTCGCGATGCTCGCGCGGGCGCAGGGTGTCGAGTCGTGGGGACCGGTGACCGATCGCGACGACCTGACCGAGGTGCTGACCGCCGCGGCGAAGGTGGTCCGCGACGAGCGCCGGCCGGCGCTGGTCGACGTCGTCCTGCCGCGCCAGGGCTGACGGTGGACGGCGTCGTACCGGCCGGCGAGGCGGCCGACCGGCTGCGGACGATCGACGCCGTCGTCCGTGCGGCCGGGGAGCGGCTCCACCCGCACGTGCTCGACTATGTGCTCGGTGGCGCGGAGACCGAGACCACGCTGCGGCGCAACCGCGAGGCGTACGAGCGGCGGGCGCTGGTGCCGCGCGTCCTGCGCGACGTCGGCTCCGTCGACCTCTCGACGACGATGCTCGGCACCCCGCTCGCCCTGCCGGTGGTGCTGGCCCCGATCGGCTCGCTGAGCCTCGTGGATCCCGACGGTGCCGTGGCGTCGGCGCGCGCGGCGGCGTCCGCCGGCACGACCTGCGTCGTCGGCCTGATGGCGAAGCCGGGTTTCGCCGAGGTCGCGGCCGCCGTGCCGGAGCCGATGGCGTGCCAGCTCTACGTGCGCGGCGACGACCGCTGGCTGGCCGACGTCGTGCGGCGGGTCGAGGACCTCGGCTACCGGTCCGTCCACCTCACCGTGGACTCGGCGGTCTACGGCCGCCGGGTGAGGGACCTGGTGAACGGGTTCTCCCCGCGGGAGGCGGCCGACCGTCCCGACCATGCGGGGCAGGGTGGCCCGCGTGGGGCCGCCTACCAGGCCGCGTTGACGTGGGACGTCGTCGACCGGCTGCGCGCGGCGACGACGCTGCCGATCGTGCTGAAGGGCGTGGTGTCGGCGGCCGACGCGCGGCTGGCCGTCGAGCACGGCGTCGACGGGGTGTACGTCTCGAATCACGGGGGCCGCCAGCTCGACTACGGGTGCGCGACCCTCGACCGGCTCGGCGACGTCGTGTCCGCGGTCGCAGGACGCGCCGAGATCGGGTTCGACGGCGGTGTCCGGCACGGCACCGACGTGGTCATGGCGCTCGCGCTCGGTGCCCGCTGGGTCGGGATCGGCAGGCTGCAGGCGCTCGGCCTCGCGGCGGCGGGTGAGCAGGGAGTGCGGCGGGTGCTCGACCTGCTCGCCGAGGAGATGCGTTCGGCCGTGGCGCTGCTCGGTAGCCGTACACCGGGTGACCTGTGCCCCGAGGACGTCACGACCTATCCCTGAGCGCGGGTCTCGTGGGGGCGGTCAGGACGCGAGGCTGCGACCCGCGACCCGGCCGCTGAAGATGCTCGGGCCGAACATGGTGCCCTCGAGCGCGGCCGCGCCGTTGATGTGTCCGCCGGCCATGCCGGCGACCTCGCCCGCCGCGTACAGGCCGGGGATCGCGAGACCGCGCCGGTCGAGTACGCGTCCGTCGAGGTCGGTGTGGACCCCGCCGAGGTTCTTGCGCGCCAGCGGGAAGAGCTGGATCGCGTGGAACGGGGGTTGGTCGAGGGGCTCCAGCCCGCGCAGCGGTCGGCCGAAGTGGGGATCGGCGGGGAGCCCGGACCGCCTCGCCCGGTTGTGGTCCTCGACGGTCTCCCGCAGTTGCGTGCCGTCGATGCCGGCCCGCCGGCCGACCTGGGCCAGGTCGTCGCCCGAGACGACGAACGGTGAGATGTCGAGGAGCCGGTCGAGCCGGTCGCGCAGCGGCGTGCCGCCGTCGCGGTACGCCGGGTCGGACACGTAGAAGCGCGCGGCGATGCCGGCGTCGATCACCGACCAGCAGGTGCCGGACTCCTGGGCGAGGAGCGCGGGAGTGCCCGTTGCGCCGCCGCGGCGGGCCTCGTTGTGGAACCGGTGGCCGCGCCGGTCGACCCACACGTCACCGTCGAGTCCGCGCAGGACGAGCCCGCGACGCGATCCGGGGTCGTCGGGATCGGGTGTGGCGTAGGCGTACATCCAGACGACGTCGAGGTGTCGGAAGTCGGCGCCCGCGTCGGCGAGGATGCGGTGACCGTCGCCGCGTGCGCCGGCGCCGCCGCCGAGCAGGATGCGGGGTGCGCTCCGCGCGGCGGCGGAGTGCCGGCGCAGCATGGTCTCGTTGTTGTTGAATCCGCCGGACGCGACGACCACGGCGGCCGCGCGCAGCTCGCGCTGCCCGGCCGGGGTGGCGACGACGACGCCGGTCACGCGACCGGCCTCGGTGACGAGCGACGTCGCGCGGGTGTCGGTGAGCCAGTCGATGCCGTCGTAGCCGCGCGCGTGCGCCGTGAGGGCTCGCATGACGGCCCGTCCTCCGCCACGGGGCGCGTGCCAGCGGGGCACGCTGTTGCCCTCGTGCGGACGGACCTCGTACCAGGTCACCCCGAGCTCGCCCAGCCACGCGTACACGTCGGGGACGCTCGCCTCGAGGTACCGGCGCGCCCACTCGGCGTGGGCGGTCTCGCCGCCCCACGCGAGCCAGTCGGCCAGCGCGCGGTCGGGGGAGTCGTGGATGCCGAGCTCGGCCTGCAGTGGCGACCCGGCGACACACGTCCCGCCGGCAGCGGCGGAGGCCGTCCCGCCAACCTGCGCCGCGGCCTCGACGACAATCACCGAGGCGCCGCGGGCGGCCGCCTCGACCGCCGCCGATACCCCGGCCCCACCCGACCCCACCACGATCACGTCACCCACGCAGCCATCGTAAGAGTGAAGAGCGAGGCGACATGAGATGAGAAGCGAGGACGAAGTCCGAAGCGCCCAACCAGAGGACATTCCAGCAGGACCCGGGAACGTGGGGGTCTGGGGGCTCGGCCCCCAGACGGTGCGAAGGTCGTGGTGAGGTCGAGCAACGCTCGACGAACACGCGTCACCAGGGTGGGCGATGCAAGAATTGAACTTGCGACCCCTACCGTGTCAAGGTAGTGCTCTCCCACTGAGCTAATCGCCCTGGTTCTGCTTGGTATGGCGAGGCGGAGGCGGGAATCGAACCCGCGTACAGGGCTTTGCAGGCCCTTGCCTAAGCCACTCGGCCACTCCGCCGTTCAGGGCTCGGTGGCCCTCCGAGCGGACGACGGGGTTCGAACCCGCGACCTTCACCTTGGCAAGGTGACGCGCTACCAGCTGCGCTACGTCCGCGTGCACCGGTCGAGGACCTCGGTGCGTGCGCAACTCTAACCGATGGCCGAGGGCATGCCCAAACAGGTACCGGCTTCCCGGGACGTCGTCGGCACGCCCCGGTCCCGGCGGGGGTGCGGCCCACAGTTGGGGACCCCAGCGGGGGCGCGGGCAACCGTTGGGGACCCCGGTTGGGGTGTGGGCCACGACCGGAGACCCCAGCGGGGTCAGGTGCAGGGGCGCACGACGAGCCGCGGGCGGGGGCGGGTGAGCCCGTGGTGGTACGCGGCGCCGAGCTCGCCGGCCAGCACCGGCCAGTCGCCGCCGATGCGGCGTGGTGACGCGTGCATCGTGGTCACGCCGTGGGCCGACATGCGCGCGTGGCGGCGTTGCGTGTGCTCCAGGCCGTCGAAGTCTCCGTGGTGCAGCAACGAGTCGACCTCGAACGCGAGTGCGGCGTCCGGCCAGTACGCGTCCGGGCGTGCGAGGAAGGTCCCGTCGGGGAGGTAGAGGTCGGGATTGAACAGCGGCACGGGGAGGTCGAGGCGGAGCAGTCGATCCCTCGCGTCGGCCTCGGCGACCGAGCGGACCCCCTCGCCGTAGTCGGCGAGCGCCTGGTGGAGGTATGCGGTGCCACGCTTGTCGCCCTTCGTCAGCTCGTGTGCGAGCGCTTCGATACCGACGCGCCGCGACCCGAGTACCTGCATCGTCAACCCCCGGACGTCGTCGAGCTCGCGTGCCGTGCGGCACGCGTCGACCGTCGCCCGGACCGGCTCGGCCACCGTCAACCGCTCGACGGGCCGGCCGGTCGGGGGCCGGCGGGTGCGCATGATCGTGACGGTCGGGACGGATCCGGTACGCCTCCCGTGCGGGATGAGCACGGGGACGAGGTCGGGCTCGGCGACGTCGCGGAACCCCTGGAGGCGCAGGGCAGGGCGGCCGGTGAGCACCGCGTCGTCGATCCCGGCGTGCAGCAGGGCGGCCTGGTACCGCTGGACCTCGGTCACCTCGCCGGTGAAGCAGGCGTACACGCACCGCAGCAGGACCTGCCACGGGCCACCGCTGCGGGTGCGCCACCGCAGTGCCTCGGGTGACATGCCGGCCGCACGCGCCTGCGTCCTGGTGATGATCCCGTGCTGCCGCTTCAGCCGGGCAGTGAGCTGATCGTCGTCTGTCATGCCCTGAAGGTCGGCACCGGCGACCCCGAACCCGAGGGCGTCGACCGAACCTGTGGACGCGCCAGCCCCTCCCCGCCGGGTCCCCGGTGAGGGCGCGGGCGACCGCTGGGGACCCCAGCAGGGGTGCGAGCAACCGTTGGGGACCCCGGGTGGGGTGGGCACCACGAGCGGGGTCCCCGGCTGGGGTAGGCACCACGAGCGGGGACCCCAGCCGGGGTAGGTTCCGGGGCATGCCTACGGAGGACATGCGCATCGTCGAGGTCGACGGCGACGGGTTGGACATACGTGACGTCGTGGACGTGGCGCGGGGGAGGGCGACCGCGCGGTTGGCGGAGGGCGTCGGTGTGCGGATGGAACGGTCCCGGCGGGTGGTGGTCGACGCCGTCGAGCGTGGCGCCGTCATGTACGGGATCACGACGGGATTCGGAGCGCTGGCCGACACCCACATCGGGCGGGCGGACATCGAGCGGCTGCAGCTGTCGCTGCTGCGGTCACACGCGGCGGGGGTGGGGGACCCGCTGACCGACGACGTCGTGCGCGGGCTGCTGCTCCTGCGGGCGCGGACGCTCGCCGCCGGCTACTCCGGGGTCCGGGTCGACCTGCCGCGCCGGCTGCTCGAGCTGCTCGACCGCGGCCTGCTCCCCGTGGTGCCGGGCAAGGGGTCGGTCGGCGCGTCGGGCGACCTCGCCCAGCTCGCCCACCTCGCACTGCCGCTCGTGGGCGAGGGCAGGCTGCGCCGGGCGGGCGGACCGCCGGACGGCGTGCCGGCGGCGGAGCTGCTGGCCGACGAGGGGCTCACCCCGCTCGTCCTGGACGCGAAGGAGGGCCTCTCCCTGATCAACGGCACCGAGCCGATGCAGGTGCTGCTGGCCCTCGCGATCGCCGAGTCCGACCTGCTCGTGCGGGTGGCGGACGTCGCGTGTGCGTGCTCGGTCGACGGCCTGCTAGGCACGAACCGGCCGTTCGACGAACGGGTGCAGGCGCTGCGTCCCCATCCCGGGCAGCTCGCCAGCGCGCGCAACCTGCGCGCGCTGCTCGACGGCTCGCCGTTGATGCGCAGCCACCGGGAGAGCGACCACGCGGTGCAGGACTCGTACTCGCTGCGCTGCTCGCCGCAGGTGCACGGCGCGGTACGCGACGTGCTCGACCACGCCCGCCGCACGCTGCGCGTCGAGCTCGGCGCCGTCGTCGACAACCCGGTGATCGTCGCCGACGGCGAGGTCATGACCACCGGCAACTTCCATGGCGAGCCGCTGGCGTTCGCCGGTGACATGCTCGCGATGGCGCTGAGCGAGCTCGCGTCGATCGCCGAGCGTCGCGTCGACCGCATGCTCGACCCGGCGTTCTCGCGCGGGCTGCCGCCGTTCCTCGCCGAACGCGCGGGGACCAACTCCGGCTACATGCTCGCCCAGTACACGGCCGCGTCGCTGGTCAGCGAGAACAAGGTGCTCGCGCACCCGTCCTCGGTCGACACCATTCCGACGAGCGGCAACCAGGAGGACCACGTCTCGATGGGGTGGACGTCGATGCGCAAGCTGCACGACGTCGTCGCGAACGTCCGTTCCGTGCTCGCCGTCGAGCTCGTGTGCGCGATGCAGGCGCTGGACTTCCGGTCCTCGATCGCGCCGAGCAGCCCGGCCGTCGAGGCGGCACGGGCGGTGGTCCGGCGCGAGGTGCCCGCCATGCCGGTCGACCGGGAGGTGACTCCGCAACTGCGCGCCGCGGAAGGTCTGCTGGCCGAGATCGTGTCGGCTGTGGAGACGGTGACGGGCGGCCTGGACTGACCCCTTAGGCTGGGGCCAACGTTCCCCGAGGGAGGTCTCGCGTGCGGGTCTGGCTCAACACAGGTCTCGTGGAGGCGTCGGAGGCTCATCTCTCCGCGTTCGACCACGGGCTGACGGTCGGTGACGGAGTCTTCGAGACGATCAAGGTGACCGACGGCGTGACGTTCGCGCTCACCAGGCACCTGAAGCGGCTGGCCAGGTCCGCCGCCATGATCGGCCTGCCGGAGCCCGACCTCGACCTCGCCCGCCGTGCGGCGGAGGACGTCGTCGCCGCGAACACGTTCCCCGGCCTCGGCCGCCTGCGGGTGACCTTCACCGGCGGTGTCGCGCCGCTGGGGTCCGAGCGCGGTGCGGACGGACCGACACTGCTCGTCGCGGTGGGCCAGCAGCCGCTGCCCACGCCTACCGTCGACGTCACCACCGTGCCGTGGCCGCGCAACGAGCGCGGCGCGCTCGCGGGCGTGAAGAGCACCTCGTACGCGGAGAACGTCGTGGCGCTCGGCTACGCCAAGCAGCGCGGTGGCGGTGAGGCCATCTTCGGCAACCTCGCCGGCGACCTCTGCGAGGGCACCGGCAGCAACATCTTCGTCGTGGTCGACGGTGAGCTCGTCACGCCCACGCTGGAGTCCGGTTGCCTGGCGGGTGTCACCCGCGCACTCGTCCTCGAATGGGTCGGCGCCGCCGAGAAGGACATGCCGCTGAGCGTCCTCGCCGACGTCGATGAGGCCTTCCTGTGCGGCACGACGCGCGACGTGCAGCCGATCCGCGCGGCCGACGGCAGGGTCCTCCCGGCCGCACCCGGCCCGATCACGCAGAAGGCCATGGAGGTCTTCGCCTCCCGCGCCGCCGAGGGCATCGACCCGTGAGGGCGCCGGCAGGTGGCGACCGGTGCGAAACCCTGACGCCGACCCGATCGTTCCTCCGTATATGAGCGCCGGAGACGTCGACACCTCGCCGCGTCGGACGGTCGAGACAGACGAGACGGACAGGTACGCTCACGACGTGAGCCGTTCGAAGCGCCCCCATCGGCTCGCCATGGCCGCGGCCGAGCGCTGCCGGGCGCGGATGCGCCGCAACAAGGTGCTCAACACGACCTGGCGCGTCTTCGTCTTCGTGATCGGCATCGTCGTGCTCCTCGCCGGCATCATCATGCTCGTCACCCCCGGCCCGGGCTGGCTCGCCATCGTCGCCGGCTTCGCGATCCTCGCGAGCGAGTTCATGTGGGCCCGCCACGCACTGCGCAGGGCAAAGGGCGCCGCCCTCGCCGCGAAGGAGAAGGCCTTCGACCCGCGGGTGCGCAGACGCAACCAGGTCCTGCTCCTGGCGGCGAGCGTGGTGCTCGTCGCCTGCTGCGCCACGTATCTCGGCGTCTTCGGCATGACGCTGCCGTGGAACACCGACATCGTGAATCAGCTACCCTAGACCCGCGGCGCCCGACTCGGCCGGTCCTGGCTAGAGTGAGCGCCGCGACGGGCGATTAGCTCAGTGGGAGAGCACTTCGTTCACACCGAAGGGGTCGCTGGTTCAATCCCAGCATCGCCCACCCTCATCTATGCAGATCAGAGGCTCGACCCCCTAGTCGGCGGTCGAGCCTCCCGCACGTGAGTGCCTAACTGCGTGACTACGCTTCCTCGTTGACGCTCTGCTAGGTGACGGACAGGTCTGTGTGGATGGCGGGAGAGCGAGGTGCGCACGGTGAGCGCGGTCGTGGATGCGCTCGATCGCGCTTCACCGGCCCACGGCAACGCCCGGCGCTGGGCCGATGAGGTCCAGCGCTCGCTACGCGACGACCCCGGTGCGTGGCTGGAAGCGGCTGGTCGGGGTGAGTTGTCGCGGGGTCGGTCGCGGGTCCTGCTGGGGTGGGTGGAGCGTTCGGCTTCGTCGGTCGTCGTGTCCCGCAGCGCGGAGTTGGTCGAGGCGGGAGCGTTCGCGATGTCCCTGCTCGAGGACGGCGCGCTCGATACTCGGGACGTGATGGTGGTTGCTTCGTTGGTGCGGCGGGCGGCTGACCTCGCCGGGCTGGACTTCGCAGGGTCGGTGCGGGCCGGCTGCGAGCGGGCCGGGGACCGAGGGGCGCGGTGCCTGGAATGGTTGCGACGGGTTTCGGAACGTACGCCGCCGACGCACATCGAGGTCGGCTCGGGCGCCCACTTCCGTTTCCAGCGAGTGCCGTCGGAGATCGACACCGAGCGGCTGATGCGCTGGGCGAAGGGTGAGGATAGACCTGGCAGCGGGGGCGCAGTCGTTGACCGCGATCGGGGAGTGGGCCGGGGACGCTCCGCAGCAGGTGCTGACGACCCACGGTCGGTAGGCAGCCGGCCGGAGTCGGAGGTGCGGCCGTGGCCGAAGCCGGTCCGCTACGTGCTCCTACTCGGGCTCGTCGCCCTGGTTGGCGTCGGCCTGGTCATCCTGCTGTATTCAGCCGGTGTCGTACCCATTGTCGGCCCGTTCGTTGCGATGATCGTCGGCCCGTTGCTGGTGCTGTTGGGACGGCTGTGGCAGGGCAGGAGGGTGACGAGGCATTCGTCGACGGCCTCGACGGCGACGTCGACGTGCTGATCAACAACGCGGGAGTCATGGCGGTGCCGCAGGGTACGACGGCGGACGGTTTCGAGCGGCACATCGGCACCAACCACCTCGGGCCGTTCGTGCTGACCGGCCTGCTGATCAACCGTGTGCGCGACCGCGTCGTCACCGTGTCCAGCGGCCTGCACGTGCTCGGCAGGATCCGTGACGACCTGAACTGGGAGCGCCGCCGCTACCAGCGGTGGCTGGCCTACGCGCAGTCCAAGCTGGCGAACCTGCTGTTCGCCTACGAGCTGCAACGGCGGCTGTCCGCGGCGGATCGGCGGACCATCTCGGTGGCGACTCACCCCGGTGTCACCGCGACCGAGGGGCAGCGCCGGGACACCTCGCTGCAGGGCAAGGTCCTTGCCGGCGGACGCGCGCAGGACCCCGAGATGGGCGCGCTGCCGATGCTGTACGCGGCGACCGCGCCCGGCGTCGGAGGCGGCGCATGTGTGGGGCCGGACGGGTTCATGCAGCGCAACGGCTACCCGACGCTGGTCCGCTCGAGCCGTACATCGCGAGACACCACGCTCGCCGCCCAACTGTGGGAGCGTTCCGAGTTCCTCACCGGCGTCCGCACCGCCATCGAGCCGCTCTGACGTCGGCCCACATCCCGACGTCTATCTCGCGACGGCAAGGACGAGAGACGCGGTAGCCAGCGCGAGGTAGCCGCCGGGAAACGCGATGTTGTGGAAGACGCGAGCACGGACGTGCGCAGCGACGGCGCCGACGAAGAACAGGACGAGCCCCGTCGCGGCGGCGATGCCGACGAACCGGACGCCCAGGAGCCCGAGCAGCAGCCCGGCGGCTCCGGCGGCCTTGAGCGCGGCGAGCCACGGGAGCGAGGACTCGGGGAGACCGAGCTCGGCCCCGTTGGCGAGGACGAACCTGTGCCTGGCGAGGTCCAACACGGCCATGCCGCCGTTGGCCACGATCGCGATGACAGTGACGATCGCGTAGGCGATGAACACGTGTCTCCCCTTCAGTCGCTCACGTCGTGAGCCTAGGCGGGCCGCTACCCGCGTCGCTGCGTCAAGCCTCACCGAGGTCCTGCCCGGCCGCCAATACCTGCGTCTATAACCTGGCGGCATGGATGTCGACACCCGGTTGCTGCGCTCCTTCGTCGCCGTGGCGGAGGAAGGGAGCCTGACCCGCGCCGCGGAACGGCTGTTCGTGTCCCAGCCGTCGCTGACCAAGCAGATCAGGCAACTGGAGACCCAGCTCGGCGTGCGGTTGTTCACGCGGTCCCGGGCCGGCATGGCCCTCACCGAACCGGGTCTGGCCTTGGCGGAGCGGGTGCCCGCTCTGCTGGGCGACTGGGATCAGGCCCTGCGGGACACCAAGAGCGCGGCCGGCCGGGCGGCCTGCGTCCTGCGGGTCGGGTTCCTCGCCAGCGCCGCCAACGAGGCCACCCAGGACATCGTCGCGGCGTTCGCCCGCCGCAGGCCGGGCTGGCGGGTCGACATGCGGCAGGCGTCATTCTCGAACCCGACCGCCGGACTCGCCGACGGAGACGTCGACGCCGCCCTGTTGCGGCTGCCCGTCCCCGGCCAGGACGCACTGCGGGTGGAGGTGCTGTTCACCGAACCCCGCTGGGTCGCACTTCCCACCGCACACCCCCTCGCCACGCGCGACCTGATTCCCTTCCCGGCCCTGTGGGACGAGCCGTTCGTGGCAGCCCCACCCGAACTGGGCCGGTGGCGGGACTACTGGCTGGCCGCCGACGAACGCGACGGCCACCCCGTCCGCATCGGCGCCGTCACCGACCAACCGGACGACTGGCTCAGCGCGATCGCCAACGGCTACGGCGTCGCCCTCGCTCCCGAATCCTCCGCCCGCTTCTACGCGCGCCCCGGCGTCACGTACCGACCCGTCAGCGGCGTCAGCCCCAGCCAGGTCGGCGTCGCCTGGACACCCGCGGGCGACACCGACCCCGTTGTTCAGGACTTCGTCCACTGCTGCCTGAGCCACTGCTCGAAGAGGGAAGTCGACGCAGCCGGGCAGACCGTCAGCACCATTCCGGAAAGTGTCCGTTCCCGCTGTCGCCGTTCGTCGGGTGGGTGAACGGACACGTGGAGGAGAAACCATGCAGTACATGCTGTTGATCTGTGGTGACGAGTCGGCGGCCGCCCACGCGAACGACGGATGCGGTGGGTGGACGGAGGAGATGCTGCGGCGCGGAGTGGTGCGAGGCGGCGGTGGGCTGCGGCCGCCCGCGGAGGCCACCACGGTGCGGGTGCGCGACGACGAGGTGCTGCTCTCCGACGGCCCGTTCGCCGAGACCAAGGAGCAGGTCGGCGGGTTCTGCCTGATCGAGTGCGCCGACCTGGACGAGGCGATCGAGATCGCGGCGAAGCACCCCGCCGCCGGCTACGGGACCATCGAGATCCGGCCCCTCTGGACTCCGTGACGCGGAGTACGCCTTGACGCCCGACGTCGACGCGGCGGTCACACAGGCGTTCCGCGACCACTGGGGCCAGGTCGTGGCGACCCTCATCCGGGTGACCGGGGACTGGGACCTCGCCGAGGAGTGCGCGCAGGACGCCTTCGCCCAGGCGGTACGCCGCTGGGCGCGCGACGGCGTGCCGCGGCGGCCCGCTGCGTGGCTGACCACGACCGCGCGCAACCGCGCCGTCGACCGGCTGCGCCGCGAGGCGGTGGGTGCCGCCAAGCTGAGGGAGGTCGCCGCGATGACGTACGAACCGGAGCCGGGCGACGACGGCGACGTGCCGGACGAACGGCTGCGTCTGATGTTCACCTGCTGTCATCCGGCGCTGGCGATGGACTCCCAGGTCGCGCTCACCCTGCGCACCCTGGCCGGGCTGACCACGACCGAGATCGCCCGGGCGTTGCTGGTCGGCGAGCCGGCGATGTCCAAGCGGCTGACCCGCGCCAAGCGGAAGATCCGGCACGCCGGCATCCCGTACCGTGTGCCGCCTGCCCACCTGTTGCCGGAGCGCACGCCGGCCGTTCTCGCCGTGCTGTACCTGCTGTTCAACGAGGGCTACTCGGCGACGTCCGGTGCCGACCTCGTCCGGCGCAACCTCAGCGCGGAGGCGATCCGGCTGGCCCGGGTGCTGGCGCGGCTGATGCCCGACGAACCCGAGGCGGTCGGCCTGCTGGCGCTGATGCTGTTGCACGACGCCCGCCGGGACGCGCGGCTCGACGAGGCAGGCGAGCTGGTCACGCTGGACGCGCAGGACCGCCTCCGCTGGGACACCGCGGAGATCGCTGAGGGCGCGGAGCTGCTCGACGGGGCGCTGCGGCGCGGGCGACCCGGCACCTACCAGGTGCAGGCCGCGATCGCCGCGTGCCACGCCACCGCGGCGGACGCGGACGATACGGACTGGGCGCAGATCGCCGCGCTGTACGGGGAGCTCGCGCGGCTGGTGCCGTCGCCGGTGGTGGCGCTGAACCGGGCGGTGGCGGTGGGCATGGCCGACGGTCCGGCCGCCGGCCTCGCCTTGGTCGAGGTGATAGAGGCGTCGGGGGAGCTGGCCGGTTACCACCTGCTCCCGGCCACGCGCGCAGACCTGCTCCGCCGCCTCGACCGGCACGTCGAGGCGCGGGACGCCTACCGCGAGGCACTGCGGTCGGCGCCCACCGACACCGAACGCCGCTTCCTGCGCCGCCGGCTCGCCGAGATCGCGGCGCCTTCGTGACGGCGGACCTGTCCGTCGCGGCGGTGCCCGTTCGTCGGTAGGGCGTCCATCCCGTGACGGAGGAGTGCCGATGACCACCGAGACCAGGGCGGCGATCGCCGCCGAACGACGCGAGCTGGCCGCCCTGCTCGCGAGCCTGACCGACCGGCAGTGGGACGCACCGACGCTGTGCGAGGGGTGGCGGGTCCGCGAGGTCGTGGCGCACATGACCATGCCGTACCGGTACTCGACGCCGAAGGTGCTGCTCGGGCTGCTCCGAGCACGCGGCAGCTTCGACCGGTTGGCCGACCGCGCCGCCCGCGGCGACGCGGCGTCGCTGACGGCGGACGAGCTCGTCGGGTCGCTGGCCGACAACGTCGACCACCCGTGGAAGCCGCCGGGTGGCGGGTACGCCGGTGCACTGAGCCACGACGTGATCCACGGCCTCGACATCACCGTGGCGCTCGGCCTCGATCGACGTGTGCCCGCGGACCGGATGCGCATGGTGCTGGACGGCATCCACCCGAGGAGTCTCGCGTACTTCGGCGTCGACCTCACCGGCATCTCACTGCGCGCCGACGACCTCGACTGGACGTTCGGATCCGGGACGACGCTGTCGGGTGCCGCCCAGGACCTCATGCTGGGGATCTGCGGGCGCATCCTGCCGGCGGGCCACCTGCACGGCGAGCCGAGCGAACGGTTCACCCACGCGGCGCACCCGGTCGAGTGATCACTTCACCATGCGAGCGCGATCACCGCCCGAACGGGACGATCTGTTGGGCAGGTCCGTGGTACACAGACGATGCGCAGCTGCGAGGGTGACGCGCCCCGGTCAGCGGAGCGAGATCGCGATCTGCTCGACGAGGTCCCACCCGGCTTGCATGCCGGTCTCCATGCCGGAGTCGAGGATCATGTCGCGGACCTCCCTGGTCGCGACCTCGGTGAGGAGCGTGACCGTCGTGCGCCCGTCCTGCTCGGTGAAGGTGTACGTGCACACCGCTGGCTCGTCCGCTCCGTCCGGCATGCCTTCGAAGACCTCGGTGCAGACGATGAGCTCGTTCGGGACGACCTCCCGGTACTCGCCGTGGAAGCCGACCTCGAGGCCCTCGTCCGTCACCATCACGTGGCGCCAGGTGCCGCCCGGCCGCAGGTCGACGTCGACGACCGTGACCTTGCCCATGCCCCCGCTCCACCAGCGCCTGATGAGCTCGGGCGTGGTCCACGCCCGGTAGACAAGGTGCCTGGGCGCGGCGAACTCCCGCGTGATCAGGATCTGTGTGTCCGTCGGCAGGGTCACCACTGCCGTCCCGCTACTCGTCATCGTCATCTCCGGTCTCCGTCTCCTTGAGCTCTTCCAGCACGTCGTCCAGCCGGTCGAAACGCCGCGACCAGGTCCGTTCGTAGGTCCGCACCCAGTCGTAGATGGGTTCGAGCGGCCGGCCGTCGAGCCGGTACATCCGCTGCCGCCCCTCGTCCCGCACGTCCACCAGGCCCACCTCCCTCAGGACCCGGAGGTGCTTGGACACCAGCGGCTGCGCCAGGCCGAGCTCCGCGACGAGGTCGTTCACCGGCCGTTCCCCGCCGGCGAGGAGGTCAAGGATCCGTCGGCGCCTGGGCTCTGCCACGGCGTTGAACGCGTCCGCGGTCGTCGCTGCTCGTGCCATGACCACAACATATACCGATACAGGAATACGTCAAGGCGGACGAGGTCGATGACAATGGGTACTCGACCCCGTACGGTAAGTAGTCATGCGAGCGGTCCCGTACACCTCGGCAAGCCGAGGGTGGAAGGCGGCGAACGATGGCGGAATTGCCTGGGGTCGTCCGGCGGGCGAGCGTGGACGCCGCTGCCCTCACGCTGGTCGCGACGGCTCTGGTCGCGGCGCTGCCGGGCCATGCGCGGGCCGAGCAGGTCTGCGGAGCCTCCACGTCCAGCTGGGTGGATCAGGGTCCGCCCCTCCTGACCACGTCAGGAACCTTCACCGGGGTGGGCGGCACCGGTCCCCACGGTGGACCGGCCGTGGCGAGGCTCGAGCTCGAGAAGGACCCGCTCCTGGGCGACCGGGACGCGACGCTCACGCTGCGGGAGCGTCATCCGGCGGGGACCTCTGTTCGCCTCACCGGCTCCTGGAGGTTGACCGACGGCTACGTGCCGCACCTGCGCCTCCGCGGCTCGAACCCGCAGTCCTGGAGCGTCGACTTCGGGGCCCAGCGGTGTGACGACGACGGCGAGGTCGTCGCCGTCGTCGGTGGCGAGATCGGGATCGGCACCTGGTTCCAGTGGCAGAACTTCACGCAGTGGGAGCGTCAGCGCGGGTAGCGGGCGCCGGTGAAGTTGACCCGCACCGTGCAGACGGAGCTGGTCGCCGTGATGAAGAGGTCGTTGCGCTTCGGGCCGCCGAACGTCAGGTTCGACGTGATCTCCGGCTGGTGCAGCTTGCCGAGCAGCGTGCCGTCGGGGTCGAAGCAGTGCAGGCCGTCGTGGGCGGCGATCCAGGCGCGGCCGGTGTCGTCGAGCCGTACCCCGTCGAAGTGTCCCGCGTCGCAGGTGCCGATCTCCTCTCGGCCGTTCGGAGGACGCGACTCGAGCCCGTGAGGGGCACCCCCACCGTGCCATGGAGGCTGTTGCGCTTTGGGGTCCGGTGTGGTGATGGCGTGACTATGGGGAGGATGTGTGAGTCGGGGGGTGTGCCCGGGTCATGCTGGCTGGGTGGTCGCTGTGCTGGTGGTGAAGAGGCGCCGCAGGT